>JAPLHH010000126.1 GCA_026389735.1 Chloroflexota bacterium
ATATTTTTGTTCCTAGCTCGTGTGACAGGCTGGTGGCTATGTCTGAAATCTCGGGGAAAGACAGGGGGTCGAAATTAACATTTATTCCTATGCCTATGATGGCAAAATTTACTCTGTCTCCCTTGACTTCGTTTTCTATCAGGATGCCGCAGATCTTTTTGCCTTTAATTAGTATGTCGTTGGGCCACTTGATCTGTGCCTCAATGCCAGCAACTTTTTTAATAGTTCTGACCACAGCCAAGGAAGCTATCATGACAAGCTGTGGCAAATTATCCAGAGAAGGCTTGAGGATAAGGGACATAGCTAGACTGCCTTCAGGTGATAGCCAGGCTCTACCCAGGCGTCCTCTACCGGCTGTCTGCGTATCAGCTATTATCACAGTTCCCTCAGCAGTTCCTTTCTTTGCCAGTTCCTTGGCTGTCTCCATGGTCGTGCTAAGCCGGTTGTAGTAATATAGCTGTCGCCCGACAAACTTGGTGTTCAAACGGCTTTTGATGTAGGTTTTTATATCTTGGCCATTTAGCATATTTACCGTTTCCTCGGGAAATTTAATTTCCTAGTTAGTATAGCGATAGCCTTAGGTTATGTCTATTGACTTCAAGGGAGACATCTTGACATTGTAGCCGAAGCGAATTACTATTGTTTTTGAGGCGCAAAAAGGTAGAGGTAAGCCGTGGAAACAAAGGACTTGGATTATGTGGCTGATAAGGTTGCTACCTTGATTGTGGAGGCGAATAAAGTTGTGGTCTTTACTGGGGCTGGGGTGAGCACGGAGTCGGGAATACCTGACTTCCGCAGTCCCGGCGGAATCTGGACAAGGTTTGACCCCGATGATTTTACGATTCAGAAGTTCATGAGCAGTGAGAAGACACGGAAAATGCAATGGCAGATGCTGGCGGAAGGTAGCCTTCTAAAAGCCGCTGAGCCGAATCAAGCTCATCATGCTGTTGCTGAACTCGAGAAACTTGGCAGGTTAACCTGTGTCATCACGCAGAATATTGACAATCTCCATCAAAAGGCAGGAAACTCTCCGGACAAGGTCTTTGAGCTCCATGGTAATATGAAATGGGTGAGATGTATGGGCTGCGATAATCGCCTTCCCATTGAGGATATTCTCCCAAGGCTGGAGAAAGAAGAAGTGCCTGATTGTCATCTCTGCCGTGGCATTTTGAAGCCAGATGCAGTTTTCTTCGGTGAGGCATTGCCGCAAAATACGCTAAATGATGCTATCCACCATTCTCGACACTGTGACCTTTTCATCGTTATTGGTTCCACTCTCATTGTTTATCCGGCAGCCTATATGCCCATGTATGCTGTTGAATCTGGAGCTAAACTGGTCATTATTAACCTCAGTTCTACACCTATGGATTCTAAGGCTACGGTGCATATTAATAGCAAAGCTGGGGAGGCGATGGCCAAGATTGTTGAAAGGGTAAAAAGTCAGTTGTCAACTCGAAACAAGATTCTCTAGAAGTTGAAGACAACGTTGAAAAGAAGGGCAAAGCTGAGCGAAGGCAGCAGAAGAAAGCGAGGAGGAAATTCAGGCTCCATGGCGGCAGCCTTAGAGTCATATACCAGAATGTCATCCTGCGGAGGCTAAGGGGGAAAAAATAGCTGTGAAAAACAGCCTAAAAGGCTTTCATGATATTGGATTCCGATGATTTAAATCTTTTTTTGGAGGTAAGGATATGAAAAAGTTGTTGTTTCTAATCGTTATGGTTTTGACTGTAGCTATTGGTTGTCTGCCTGCTCTACCATTGTCTAATCAACGGCCCACTGCTTACATAGATTTGGTATCGCCGGCCAATGTCGCCCCTGGTGAAACGGTGACTTTAACCGGCCACGGCATTGATCCCGATGGCAGCATAGGCGCATATAGTTGGCAGTCGAGCCTGGACGGAGATTTGAGCACTTCGGCGAGCTTTAAAACTTCATCTTTATCGCAAGGAACTCACACAATTTGGTTTAAGGTTCAGGACGATAAAGGAGAGTGGTCAAAGCAGGTTTTAACAACTGTCATTGTTGTTCCTATTGAGGTTGGCCAGCCGGTTGTGAACTCCTTTGATGCCAATCCGGGAATGATTGTTTCAGGCGGGGCTTCGACGCTTAGCTGGAATGTTTCCGGTGCTGCAACGGTTAGCATAAACCAGCAAATAGGCAACGTCGCCTTGAGCGGGACCAGGGTGGTATTGCCGACCACGACTACAACCTATACCCTGACAGCTACCAATGTGGCGGGAACTGTGACTGCTACCGCTCAGGTTGTGATTGCTGAGGCGCTTCCCCATAAATTAAACCTGTATTCCATTGCAGCAGAGGATGGGCAAGTAAGACGAGATGGCTATGTTGGTCAGGAGCCGGACGTTGGCGACACAAAGTCAGGCACGACCATCCAGGCCTTTTTGAGCTTCGATATTTCTATGATACCAAAAGATGCCACTATTACATCGGCCACGCTTGATTTAACTGCCGCTGCTGTTTATGGCGATCCATTTAATAAGCTCGGTATGGTTCTTGTTTACGATTGTCAATACCAGACTTTAAGCGCCAGCGATTTCGTTATTGGTCCAGTATCTGGAGCTTTACAGACTATCCCCGTGCCACCGTCGCAGCCTATCACTTCTTATGTATTGGCTAACGCCGTTCAGAAGCAAGTTGACGCTGGAGATTCCCGATTTCAGCTTCGCTTTCAGTTTCAAAAACCTCAGTTCTATAACAATCAGGCTGACTACATGGCATTGGGAGAAGGTAGAGCCAGGCTTATCATTGAGTATCAAGATTGATATGTAATGTGAATAGATTGTTGTGATTATACTCTTTGAGTATTTAAATTATTGTGGGAGGTGAAAGATGAAGAAGTTAATTCCTTTGCTTCTGCTGGCGGTTATGCTTACTGCTGGCTGCTGGCTGTATACCAGGATGCCTGCCAGCTAAAGGCCAGCTGCCGGTCATAAACTCCTTTGATGCCAGTCCGCCAAGCATCTCGGCCGGAGAGTCTTCAACGCTTAGCTGGAAAGTGTCTGGGGCTACCACAGTTAGCATAGACCAGGGGATAGGTAATGTGGCGCTTTGACCGGCAGTAGAGCCGTAATGCCAAGCGTCACCACTGTTTATACCCTGACGGCGACCAATGTGGCCGGTATGAGTGCTACGGCTACGACTCAGGTCATAGTTTCCGGAGCGCCATCGCCGCCTACACCTGCTGGTCTGCCGGTGGTCAATTCTTTCACGGCTAGCCCGCCTAGTATCACTGCTGGCAGTTCGGCTACTTTGAGCTGGAATGTGTCGAATGCGACATCGGTTATTATTGACCCTGGGGTGGGCACCTTTGCCTTTTCCGGAACCACGTTAGTCTTACCAGCAGCGACCACTACTTACATCCTGACGGCTGCAAATGCGGCTGGTAGCACTACGGCAATGACGCAGGTTATAGTTTCGGGAGCGCCATCACCGCTTGGCGGTCTGCCGGTTATAGATTATTTCACGGCTGACCCGCCTGTTATATCTGCCGGTGGTTCCACCACCTTAAGCTGGAGTGTGTCAAATGCGACGTCGGTAACTATTGACCCTGGAGTAGGCATTGTTGGCTCTGTAGGTACTGCACTTGTATCACCGGTGACGAGCACCAACTATACTTTGACGGCTAGCAATGCCGCCGGTTGGCGTAGCATTACCATTCCGGTTCTGGTTAGCGGTAGTGTGGGACCGCATGTAGCTTACGATTTTGTGGAGATGGCGCCAACGGCATATTGGTGGACCAAGGTCGGTGCAAGTATGGTAGCATTACCCTTTCCGGGAGCTTTAGGCGACAACAGGGGCTTTGCCACCTACCTATATAACGTAAAGCTGAGTGACGGGAATACTTATGCCAGAGTTCTCGAAACTCATCCTCAGTGGGTTGATAATGGATGGATAAGTGGCAAATATTCAGGGGTGTATGTGCCTCCTGGAGCCAAGTTGAGAATTAAAGTCGGCTTGATAAATGGCGCTAATGCTGGAAACGTCGGATTCTATATAGGAAAACTTGGCGCCGTAGCGACTATAAGTCTTGACTGTGCCTATGCTGATGGTGTCAAGGAGATGGAAGCCGATCTCGGCGCTTACGCTGGTCAAACGATAGATTTTGTACTAGGCGCAAATGCGAATGGTAGCTCAGCTCAGGACTGGGCAGCATGGGCTGAAGCTAAGATAGTCTATTAGCGAGATATCTATATGTGGGACGAGGCCTCTTCTAAATCGAAGCGGTAGTTTTCAATTACCGGGTTAGCTAATAGCTTGCGGCACATCTCGTTTACCTGCTCGCTGGCTCTAGTTAGGTCATTTTCCTCAAGACGGACTTCAATATATTTGCCAGCGCGGACATCTTCTACCGAGGTAAAGCCGAGGTTATGTAGTGCCCCTTTTATGGTCAGGCCTTGCGGGTCGTTTACCGTTGGCTTAAGTGTGATGTAAACCTTAGCTAGATACATTTTATAGTGTCCTTTCGGTCAAGCGGTAATAAGCCTCGTGGTATCGGCGAGTTGTAGCCTCGATTACTTCTGGCGGCAGCATCGGTGCTGGAGGCTCCTTGTTCCAGCCCGAAGCCACCAGCCAATCACGAACTGGTTGCTTGTCGAAGCTGGGTTGTGAACGTCCGACAACATATTGGGCGGCATCCCAGAAGCGACTTGAATCTGGCGTCAGTAACTCGTCAATAAGGATAAGCTTGCCGTCAACAAAGCCGAATTCGAACTTGGTATCGGCGATGATAACACCCCGTCCTCGAGCATAGTCTCGTGCGTATTGGTAAACGGCGAGGCTCTTTTCCTCAAGTTCGCGAGCTGCAGTTTTCCCCACAAGGTTTTCCAGCTCTTTTTTACTGAGAGGCCGGTCATGTCCGGTTTCAGCTTTGGTGGTTGGGGTGAAAAGTGGTTGGGACAATTCCTGGCTTTCTTGAAGTCCTTTGGGGAAGGACATGCTTGAGCCGGTGCCAGCCTCGCTATATTCTGCCCAGGCTGAACCTGAAAGGTAGCCCCGAACCACGCATTCAACAGGGACGCGCTCAGCTTTGAGAGTAATCATTGACCGACCAAGGAGATAGTCTGGCGGAGTGATTCCTGGTGGAAAGTAGCGCTTGAGCGAATCCGCCGTGTTAACAGATACTACCAAATGGTTGGGCATAACATGGCTCGTCTTTTCAAACCAGAAGCATGAGAGCTGGTTGAGAACCAGACCTTTATCTGGAATAGTGCATGGCAAGACAACATCGAATGCGGAGATGCGGTCTGTGGCGATAATTAGTAGCTTATCTCCCAGATCGTAGGTGTCACGTACCTTACCTCGGCAAAATAGTGGAAGAGGCAAAATAGCTTCTGACAAAATTATTGACATAATGTTAACGAAGCTCAGAATGCTTGCGGTGCCAGTTCCGCAGCTTTAACTGCTTTATTCCTCTTTTTCTCGGTTAAACCTAGCCGCTGAAATACTTTGTCTACATATCTGGTGAAGTAGTTATAGTCGAAAAGGGATTCCAGTTCTGAATCAGATAGCTTGCCCGTTATCCCAGGGTCAGCTTTGAGCAGCTCTAAGAAGCTGGTTCTCTGTTTCCACGCTTTCATGGCATTGCGCTGGACTAATTCGTAAGCTTTTTGCCGGCTCAAGCCTTTATCTATTAGTGCTATGAGAACTCGTTGGGAGAAAACTAGGCCTTGAGTAAGCTCAAGGTTTCGGCGCATGTTTTCGGGATAGACCTGAAGTCCTTTAATCACTGAAGTGAAGATGTTCAGGATGTAGTCCAGGACCAGGCAGGAATCGGGGAGAATGATGCGTTCGTTGGAAGAATGGCTGATGTCTCTCTCATGCCACAGAGCGACATTTTCCATAGAAGTTAAGGCATGTCCTCTTACCAGCCGTGCCAGCCCGCAGACGCGCTCGCAGAGCTCTGGATTGCGCTTGTGCGGCATAGCCGAGGAGCCGGTTTGCCCAGCCGCGAATGGCTCTTCGGCTTCCAGAATTTCAGTTCGCTGGAGGCTTCTGATTTCAGTGGCAAACTTCTCTAGTGAACTGGCGACGATGGCTAGAGTAGTGACAAACTGAGCATGGCGGTCGCGCTGGATTATCTGACTTGATACCGGCGCTGGAGCAAGCCCAAGTTTAGCGCAAGCTTTCTCTTCAACTTCTGGCGGCACAGTAGCGTAAGTGCCTACAGCTCCAGAGATTTTGCCAACGCTGATAGCTTTTTCAGCTTCGGCTAGGCGGGCGGCATTGCGTTTCGTCTCCTGTGCCCATATAGCTAGTTTGAGGCCGAAGGTAATAGGCTCGGCATGGACGCCATGAGTCCGTCCTATCATTATGGTGTGCTTGTGCTCAATAGCTTTGTCTTCCAGAACTGTGGTAAGCTCAGCAACGTCTTGAGTCAGGAGTTTTGAAGCTTCTTTTAGTTGGAGGCTAAGTGCGGTATCCATGACATCGGAGGAAGTGAGGCCGAGATGGATAAAGCGAGATTCTTCACCAAGACTTTCGCTTACTGCTTGAAGGAAAGCGGTTACATCATGGTGGGTTACCTTGAGGATCTCGGCAATGCGCTCTAAACTGCAACGAGCTGTCTTTATCTTGGGGATAGCTTCTTTGGGTATAACACCTAGTTCAGTCCAGCTTTCACAGACAGCTATCTCTACCTGAAGCCATTTATCGAACTTGCTTTCTTCAGACCATACCTTTTTCATTTGTGGCCGAGAATAGCGCTCAATCATGTTTCTCTCCGGATTACTTACTTTGTCACCCTGACCCTGAGCGAAGTGAAGGGGAAGGGTCTCGAGATTCTTCGCCCATCGGGCTCAGAATGACAAAAATAGTGATTATGTCTCAGTCAGTTTCTGCTTGTATTTCTCATAGGCGTCTCTTATGTTGTCGTATTTTACGCCGAGGATTTGGGCGGCCAGCAGAGCGGCGTTTTTGGCGCCAGAAGTGCCGATGCCAACGCATGCCACTGGTACCCCGGCTGGCATCTGGACGATGGAGTAGAGCGAGTCGATGCCTTTGAGTTCGCTGGTAGGTAGCGGCACTCCGATGACCGGTAATGTCGTCCAGCTAGCTAAAACTCCGGGGAGATGAGCGGCGGCACCGGCAGCGGCAATAATGACTTCTATTCCCTGTTCTCTGGCCTTAGAACTGTATTCGCGAACCTTCTCAGGGTTTCTGTGTGCTGACAGGATTGAGAATTCATATTTGATATTTAGTTGTTGTAGCATATCTAAGGCTGGCTGTATTGAGGGCTCGTCGGTCTTGCTGCCTATGACTACGCCGACTAAAGGCATTTTTAGTTGACCTCCCTGGCTGCAATGTCCTTGCGGTAATGGCAGCCATCGAAGTGGATACGAGGCAAATTTTGGTAGGCTTTAGCTCTGGCTTCAGCCATGTTTTTGCCAGTAGCTGTTACTGTGAGCACTCGTCCTCCATCAGTATATACCTGTGAATTCTCGCCAAGCTTAGTCCCGGCATGAAAGACTAGGATCTCCTTGTCCAGCTTGTCCAGTCCCGTTATGGGGAAGCCTGTCTTGTAGTTTCCCGGATATCCGGCTGATGCCATCACTACCCCAACGCAGGCATCGTTGTTCCACTCTATAGCTACTTCGCTCAGCCTATTATCTGTTATAGCGATAAGAATGTCCACTAAATCAGTCTGCAGGCGAGGTAAAATCGCCTGAGTCTCCGGGTCACCGAACCTGGCATTAAATTCTAACACTTTTGGCCTGTCAGACGCTATCATCAGTCCGGCATAAAGCACCCCTTTGTAAGGTATTCCCTCGTTGGCCATTGCTCTTACCGCCGGTTTTAGGGTTGTCTCCATTACCTGCTGGGTCAGTTTGGCGTCGAAGAACCCGGGTGGGCTATAGCTGCCCATGCCACCGGTGTTAGGGCCCTGGTCATTATCAAATATCCTCTTATAATCGCAAGCTGGAACCATAGGAACCACTGTTTTGCCATCAGTGAAGGCTAAGAGGCTCACCTCTCTGCCGGTGAGGCATTCCTCGATCACTACACTGTCACCAGCTGAACCGAAAATCTTAGCTTCCAAGATATCTGACAGAGCTTTTAAAGCTTCTCCTCTCGAAGCAGCTACTATTACTCCCTTGCCGGCTGCCAGCCCATCAGCCTTAACCACTATTGGTACTGGTTGAGACTCAAGATATTTCTTACCTTCGGCGTAATTGGAGAAAGTGACACCTTTGGGGCAGGGGATGGCATATTTTTGCATTAGTTTCTTGGCAAAGACTTTGCTCGATTCTATCTGGGTAGCGGCTTTTGTTGGCCCGAAAATAGGTATCCCGAGATGCTCGAAGCGGTCTACAATGCCCGCAGCCAGAGGCGCTTCCGGACCAACGACAGTAAGCTCAATGCCGATGTCTTGGGCAGCTTTGGCTAAAGCCTCTATGTCATTGGAGCGGATATTCAGGTTGTGGGCAACGGATGCTGTGCCGGCATTGCCTGGGGCTACATAGAGTTCGGTGACTTTGGGGCTTTGGGCGATTTTCCAGGCAAGTGCGTGCTCCCGAGCCCCACCACCAATAACCATTACTTTCAAACTGGTGTTCTCTCTGCTATTTATGCGTCGTCTTTGTTACAATATCCCTTTGGTGAATTTCTCCGCCTGAACTGGGTCAAGCATTTGAATCAATTTAACCAGTTCGGCGACATGTTCCTTTTCATCATCTCGTATATGTTCCAGAACCCTTATAGCCTCCTCATCTTCTAAAGTCTCGATATGCTCCTGGTACTGGTTTATGGCCTGCAATTCGGCCATCAAATCCTCACGAAGTATCTCCAAGTCAAGCTCTCTCCCATCCTCGATTCCAGTTTTTTCGTCAAAAGAATAACTCATCTCTGCCTCTTTGAATGCTTGGATGTAATCTTCCTGGCCTCCGCCAGTTTAGTTGAGTATATCTAGTGTGGAGGGTAAAATCAAGAGGAGTTTTTTGGAGAGTGTTTATGAACAATCCATTTTCAATGTAGTTGCGACCCCGAAGGGTCGCTCTAGCGAGGCTAAAGCCTCGCAACTACAGCTCCAGAAAAAACCGCCCTGCTAATGATAACAGTTGCTCAAAAGAAAAGCCTGAATAGATGATACATAATCGTTGCTCAAGGCGATACTCAAGCACCCTGTGATACAATGTAGGGGGTGTAAGGCTTGTTCTATATACTCTACGGGAAAGACGATTTCTCTCTCCAGCAAGCACTGGAGGAGATAAAAAATGAGTTGGGTAACCGAGAGATGCTGGAGGTTAATACCAGCATATTAGATGGCCAGCAGCTAAGCTTAATCCAACTCAGAGATGCCTGTAGTGCCGTCCCATTCTTGTGCCCAAATAGGCTAGTCATCGTTAAAGGGTTGCTGGGACGCTTCGAACAGAGATCTGGGGTAGAACGGCGGGTGACTCGCGCTCGAGCAAAACTCAATTCAGGGCTGGAAGAATGGATGGGTCTGGTTGACTGTGTCAAGCAGATGTCACCGACCACTGTGTTGGTTCTAGTTGATGGTGAAATAAAGGCTAATAATCGTTTATTAAAGTCCCTGATGCCGCTAGCCCAAGTAATGACCTTTCGCCCACTAAAAGATAAAGAACTAAGCAGCTGGATACAGGACCGGGTAAAACAAGGCGGTGGTGCCATATCTCAAGGAGCAGTTAAGCTGCTGGTTGGACTGGTTGGTGCAGATTTGTGGGTTATGAGCGGCGAAATAGATAAGCTTCTTGCCTATTGTGCAGGGCAGGTTATCACTGAGGACAGTGTCAAGCAGGTAACAAGTTATGCCAGGGAGGCTAATATCCTTGTCCTGGTGGATGCTATCCTTGAAGGGCGAATGAAGGTGGCTCAGCAGCTGCTCCATCAGTTAATTCAGGAGGGGGCGTCTCCTTCTTATATTCTGGCTATGATTACCCGACAACTCCGTCTGATAGTCATGGCTAAAGAGCTTGGCCAAGGATTGTTTCGGCCGGAAATTCGGAGTAGGCTGGAGCCGACTTCAGACTATGGTTTAGAGAAAGCAATAAGGCAAGCTAAGGCATACACCTTAGAACGGGTGAAGAAAACTTACCAGAAACTCTTAGAAGCTGATATTGCCATCAAAACCGGTAAATATGATGGTGACCTGGCTCTTGACCTCCTGGTTGTTGAGCTAGGGCAAAGTTGAGGATACTTTGAAGCTCCTAATCAAAAGGCTCTGGAGTTAAGAAAATATGCTAACAAGTAGGCGGCGGTCGGTACTGGCTGTAGACTTGGGGGGGACTAAGATTATTACGGCAGTCATTCTATCCACCGGCGAGATCATATGTCGCAAATATTCCTTGACGTTGGCCGATGAAGGTCCTCGGCCAGTAATTAATAGACTGTCATCTGCTGTGGCTGAGACAATGGCTCAGGCAAAGTTGAAAACATCTGACATAGCCGGCATTGGCATTGCTGCCGCCGGAATTTTAGACATTGATAGAGGAATCGTAACCACTTCACCCAATTTGCCGCATTGGCATAATGTTCCGCTTCGCGATATCTTTGCTGACAGATTGGGCGTTGTTACTTATCTGATAAACGATGCCAATGCTGCTGCTCTGGGGGAGCATCGCTTTGGAGCTGGGATAGGATTTGATAATATAATCTATCTTACGGTGAGCACGGGTATTGGTGGTGGTATAATTATAGACGGTGAGCTTTACTCAGGGGCTGACGGATGTGCTGGGGAACTGGGGCATATGACGATAGAGGCTGATGGACCTCAATGCCATTGCGGCAATTTCGGTTGTCTCGAGGCTATGGCTTCGGGTTGGGCTGTGGCTAAAGAAGCGATGATGCGCATAAATCGGGGTGAAAGAAGTTCTATCATTGAGCTTGTTAATGGCAGGCTTGAGAACATCACTGCAGAGACGGTGGCGATAGCAGCCAGACGAGGTGACCAGCTGGCCGCTGATATAGTAGCTGAAGCTGCCAAATATCTTGGTATTGGCTTGGCTAATTTGGTCAATATCTTTAATCCCGAACTCATTGTTATTGGCGGCGGCTTATCTAAAATGGGAGACATGCTGCTGAAACCAGCCCGGAAGGTACTTAAAGAAAGGGCTTTTCGGTTGCCATCTCGGACGGTGCATATTGTTCGAGCTCGTCTTGGCAGCAATGCCGGGATAATCGGTGCTGCCGCTTATGTTTTTGACCAGAAATCGGAGGGGAGTAAAAAGGCATGATTTATTGGGTACCACTTTTGCATTTCTGTCAATCCCCGGCCTAAATTGCCAGCGTGTTGATGAAACTAAGAAATGAGTCATATCGGCCACTAGTGGACGTTTTTATAGATTAGATATGGTTGGACTTGAAATATTAAATCAGTAAGGAGGTATGTAGCAGATGAAGGCAAAGGAGTTATTTGGGAAAGAAGTTATCGATGTGGATGCTAAAGTAGTAGGTAAAATTGCAGATATGGAGATAGATATCAATAAGGCGTCTATACGCGGCATTTTGGTGAAGGCAGGTTTAACAAAAAAATTGTCAATTCTGCCGGGAGATATTGACAAGATCGGGGATAAGGTCGTACTCAAGATTGCCAAGGATAAAATACGAAAAGCGTAACCTGATAAGCGGGCAATTCGTTGAGGCAGTTTTATCTCGGTCTGGCGGGTTAACCCTCTTGATGCCGTAAAAGATAATATGTAGCTGCAAGGCTTTAGCCTCGCCTCCCTATGGTGGGAAATTCGAAATACTAAACCCTAAATTCCAAATAATATCAAAATGCAGATTTTCCAAATTCGAAACACCCGAAGTTTTGGTCTTTGGCAATTGAACTTCCGAGCCTTTCCCCCTGTCATCCTGACCCTGAACGAAGTGAAGGGGAAGGATCTCAAAGTTTCACTCAGATTCTTGGCTACGAGATTCTTCGGTCGCTTCGCTCCCTCAGAATGACAGCTTTTTGTATGTTTTGTTCATTGGAATTTGTGATTTTGAATTTGTTTATGGCTTTTTCCCTTCTCGTCATTGCGAGCGAAGCGAAGCAATCTCACCTCACCCT
>JAPLHH010000225.1 GCA_026389735.1 Chloroflexota bacterium
ATCTTTCTCATTTGCGGCAGTTTCTGCTGACATTAGAGCCTGATCCATTGTTGTCTTTGCTGATATTTCTGCAACAGTAATCTTTGTAGACTCTTGGAATTCAATCTTCCAACGCTCAAAGTCTTGACGCGATTGCTCCATAAACTGCTCATGCTGGAACTTCATCTGCTCCAATTGAGCATCCTGTTGCAATTTAGCTTGGTCAGTCTGTGCCTTCAACTGCATTGCTGACTGGTCACGCTGCTGCTCCATCTGCAATCGCATCTGGCTTGCTTGCGACTCTTGTTGGAGCTTAGCTTGATCAATCTGCATCTTTCCTTGCTCTGTTTGCTGACCAGCCTGAATCTTCATCATCTCTGGGTCAGGTTTTTGCTGTTGCGGTTGAGAAGCCTTTTGCTTCATTTCATCTGCAACCTTATCAAACTCACCTTCCATAGTACGCCCAACCTTGAATGCAGTAATTCCAAATTTCAGCATATCCATAATAACAGGGACAAGCTCTGGAACACCAGCACCTACTTGTGATGCCTTCTCAAGGAATCCACCAGCAGCAGTAAGAAACTCAACCCTATCCTTCTTCTCTTGATCCTCGTCAGCTTGAATCATTGAGTCTGCTGCAATTTCAACCCTAAAACCCATCATAGGGTCTTGGGTCAACATCTGAATTGCTGGGCCAATCAATTGCTGATCGTCTTGACTGAACTGTTGAACACAAGCCAATTTAGCCAATGTATCAGGGGAGAAATGCTTGCACATAATCTGTGCCTTCATTTTAATCAGGTCTTGAGCAAACTCCGATACAGAATTCTGCATCGCTTTTAAGCGAAGAGAAGCATACTGACCTTTAATCTGCTGGGCAGTAGCAGTCTCATTGGCATTTGTCTGGCCACGGATAATATCCGATATGCCAGTAATGTCATAAATCTGCTGCTTCTGCTGTTCCATTGCGCCATAGGCTTCTTTCAAAGCGATAGCGATAGGCTGAATATCTACTAGGTCAATTGCACCCTTCAATCCCTGCTTTTCAGAGAATGCCGACCAGTTCTTTACCGGTAATAGGGCGTTATCTTCACCTTCCGAGAATAGACGCACCAATTCAGGGACAGAAGCGTCATATACGCCACGCACCTTAAGAGCCTTAACAAGCCCATCAATACGGTCTGCAATCAGATCAAGCGATTTAGCCTGGTCTTGGTACAGCGAGAAATCAGGGATAGGCTCTAGCGAATCATTTGTAATGGTTGCATATAGAGGCTTAGGGCAAGGATAGAAGTTCTCAATCTCAAGCGGGTCATCACGCTTATCAAGAACCTTACCCATAGACTTACTGAGCCAGATAACCTGACCAGATTCCTTGTCCCATATTTCATACACAAGAGCTTGATTATCAATCTCCTGCGACTTCATCATCTTCTTGCCATCGGACTCAGGGGAAGTATCCAGAGGAATTTTGCTCCCCAACTCTTCACCAAATCGCTCGATAAGAGCATTCCGACCAAGGTAAACCTTACGCCATACAGCAGTAACTTCTTCCCATGTGCGAGCTACCTTATGACCAAAGTCTTTCCAATGGACATAATCAACTACAGCGCATTCGGACTCAATTATCTCACCCTGACCTTCTTCTTCATTACCATCAGCATCATCAGCATCTTCTGTAATAAGCAAACCATCTTCTGGAGATTCAGCAGTAACAAATTTAGGCTCATATCGAACCCATGCAGTACCACGACCACCTAGGAATCGGTCATACACCACATTGTTAAGCGCAGAACGATAATCCGTGTAATGCTCCACTTCATAAGCCAATGCTCTTTGAAGAATCATTGAAGCAACACGGCCTACAGGGTCATTGTCACGGAATCTGCGTGTGACTTCAGGCTTTGGTACACGGGCATATACAGCAGGAACTATAGTCTGTACGTTAGACCAAAGGATATTGAATTTGGCAGTTGGGTCATTGTAGCCACGGGAGTCATCACGATACCGCTTGATGATCTTTTCATTACGGGCTTCCCACTTCTTGAAAGTACGGTCATAAGCAGAAATAGCATTAAGCCAATCCTGAACCTCATTATTAGGAAGTTCTGTATCAGCCATTATTGAGCGAAGAACAGAGTCACATTTAGTGTTGCGCCAATTGTCGCGTAGCAACTTGTAGTGAATTCAGCAGGGAATCGGTGGAATCCAACCGCAGGGGTGATAGTTCCGCTAATTGCGGTTCCACCTGTACCACCATCTTTGAGTACGATCGTACCTGAAGTTGTTGAATTCACGTAGAACCCCAACAATGTACCAGGGACAAGGCTTACAGCACCAGATGCTGAAAGATTTACTGGCGTACCAGTTTCACGATGAACTGCACTCATATACTCTCCTAATATCTTCCTGCCGTAGCCTTTTTGGCTGTGGCCCACATTTCATTTAAAGTGAAACTTGCCTTACCAATAACAATACCACGCATTGCTTCTTGTTCTTTGGGGGGAGCTTCTTCTTTCCTCCATGCAACAGCCAGCATGCGGAATGCGTCCGCGCCGTGTGATGTGAAGTCATGCTTTGGCTTATCTTTGAGCATTTTTCTCTCATCGTCATACTCACGCTGATACTCTCTCAAACATTTAATGCCAAATTCGGTCTTTTTTTCATCAAACCAGCACTTCTTCAAAAGCATCCTACTCGCTTGAATTCCGTCTTGCAAGCTCAAATTCGGTGCAATTCGCATGTTTCCAAGCCCAATTATAGCAGAAAGTTGCTCAATTATCGACTTTCCACCACTAGCCAACGTTTTTGCCCTAGCATCATGAGGCAAATAATGTATTCCATAATTCTTGCTAAACGGTTTACTCATTACTACCCCAGCGTAATATTCCACATTCTCACCATTGGATGAATGGTAGTCAATCAGGTGAATCTCATCTCCTACCACCTGATAGAACCAAATAGACGTATCGTCAGAGTAACCCAAATCCCACGCAGTATGAACTGGGACTGAATCATCGTAATTCACTTCACAAATACGCCCAGACTCCTCAATATCACGCATTTCCTTGCCATAATAAGCACCAAGAACTGCCGAACTGAACGAGCAGTAGTATTCCTGGCGGAAGAATGCCTCACCATAAGCCTCTCCATGCTCTGCTTGCATTTCAAGCAACTCTTGATCCATCTGGGATTTGGTGAAAATCCCAGTATCGTCCACAGTAAGAACTTGGCTAAACCAATCATCAGACTTTTCAGCCATCTGGAACATGTCGATAAAGTGATTCTTACCCCGTGGAGTGGAGTTAAACGCTGCCCACCCATTATTCTCAAGCAACATAGGCCGTAAATA
>JAPLHH010000128.1 GCA_026389735.1 Chloroflexota bacterium
AACGTGTAAAATAAGCTAGTATGCCCATCAAAGTTTTGGCTCGGGAAGTTATATCCAAGATTGCCGCTGGGGAGGTGGTGGAGAGGCCGGCTTCGGTGGTGAAGGAGCTGGTGGAGAACGCTATGGATGCCAGCGCCACACAGATAGCAGCCGAGGCGCAGGGCGGCGGCATCAGCCTTATCAGGGTTACCGACAACGGCAGCGGTATCCCGGCCACTGATGCGGAGCTCGCCTTTCACCGCTACGCCACCAGCAAGATCGACACGTTAACCGACCTGGAAAAAATCACCACGCTCGGCTTCCGCGGCGAAGCTCTGCCCAGCATAGCTACAGTGGCTGAGGTGGAAATCATGACTAAAGTCGACGGTGAAGCCACCGGCACCTACCTCTACCTCAAGAACGGCTCAGTAATAAAGCGTGAGAAACGCAGCCGGCCTCAAGGCACCACCATCGCCGTGCGCAACCTTTTCCGCAACTTCCCGGCGCGGCTGAAATTCCTCAAGTCAGCAACTACCGAAAATGGCCACATCGCCAACCTACTAAGCCAGTATGCCCTGGCTTTCCCCGAGGTAAAATTCAATCTTGTCCTCGATGGGCGGCTGACTTTACACACCCCGGGCAATGGCAACCTGCGAGATGTCGTCGCCGAAGTCTACGGCCTTGAAGTAGCCCGACAGATGCTGGAGATAGATGGAGCTGACCAGGTTCTCAGTGCGGCGGGCCTGGTAAGCCCAGCTTCCCTGGCCCGTTCCAGCCGAGGCTACCTCAGCTTCTTCGTCAACCGCCGCTGGGTGCGGAGCAGTCTGCTAGCTCGAGCCGCCGAAGATGCCTATCAAGGCACGCTCATGACCGGCAAGCACCCTATCGTGGTCTTAAATATCTCTTTACCGCCGCAAGAGATTGATGTCAACGTCCACCCCACTAAAACAGAAGTAAAATTCCGCAATAGCCAGACAGTCTATGCAGCAGTACAAAAGTCAATAAAGAAGGTGCTGGTTAAAGCACCACCGCCTAAAATCAAAACTGGCACCCCGTCATTTACCCCGCCACCAAGCTTGTGGACGGCGAAAGGCGCTGAGACACTCACCCTGCCTATACTCAGGGTGGTGGGACAGTTAGCCAGCAACTACATCATGGCTGAAGGACCCGAAGGGCTTTACCTTATCGACCAGCACGCCGCTCACGAGCGTGTCCTGTTCGAAAAAATCCTGGCCCAACGCTCCCAGCATAAGATAGAAATTCAAGGACTGCTTGAGCCGGTAAACATAGAATTAAGCCCCAAGCAAGAAGAGGTTTTGAAAACAAAGGGCGAGCTGCTCACCGAGTTCGGCTTCAACCTCGAGCCCTTTGGAGCAAGGAGCTACCTGCTAAGAGCTGTGCCAGCAATAATGAAGGAGGGAAACCTGGCCGAAGCGGTGAGGACACTGCTGGACTCTCTGGCCGTTGAAGAAGAGCCATCTAAGCGGGAGGAAAACATAGCTCAATCCGTAGCCTGCCACAGCGCCGTCAAAGCCGGGAAGTCGCTAACCGCCGAGGAGATGAGGGAACTGATAAAACAGCTGGAACAGACCAAGCAATCTCGAACCTGCCCCCACGGCAGGCCTACCATGATTCATCTAAGCTCACGCCAGCTGGAAAAAGAATTCGGCAGAACTGGATAGAAAACTCTTTGCCACCAATCATACCATCCACTCTTTGCCGGCACGCTCATTCAGATTACACAATGACAAGTCCTGAGAAGCTGGGACCTTCTTGATTTCAGGAATAAACCTGATGCAGTTTTTATTGCAGGAATCACAGTAGACTATATCCTCGTATCTGCCTTCCTGCGCTTTCCTCGCCCAACTGGGGTCAGCGATGAGCTGACGCCCCAAAGCCACAAAGTCAGCTTTATTCTGGGAAATAATCTCTGCGGCTAGCTGGGGTGAGTTAATCCGTCCCACAGCTATTACCGAGATGTCTACTTCTTTTTTTATTGCCTCAGCCTGAGAAACATACGTCCCCATTGGTTGTTTCTTGGAAGGCACAATTTGTCTGGGAAGGCGTCCGAAGGAAACATCTATGCCATCAACTCCAGCTTTTTTCAGAGCCTGAGACAGCTTGATGCTTTGTTCCAAAGTTATGCCACCTACTACCCCCTCTTCAGCAGACAGCCTCCAGAACAAAGGGTAATCTTTGCCCACAGCCCGCCTGAGTGCTCTGACGCACTCCAGGGCAAAGGCCATTCTCTTCCCCACGCTGCCACCATATTTATCATTTCGCCTGTTATCCAAAGGGGAGAAAAATCGGTGCAACAGGTACCCGTGGGCACCATGAATATTCACAAAATCTAAACCGGCTTCCTTGGCATTAGCCGCGGCAGCAGCAAACTTGCCAATTATGATTCCAATTTCAGCCGCCTTAAGTTCTCGTGCTTTTTCCACAGGTGAAGGGGCAATCAATTCTCCTTGCACACCACTGAGCCCAGCAGGGAAATGGAAACCGTGCCATAGTTGAATTCCCAGCTTTGCCCCTGCATCATGAACATCCCTGGCAAGTGATGACAATCCTTGCAAGAATGAAGCCAGAGCTCCATTTTTCCCCCAGGCTTCGTCAGAGGCTAAAATATCCACCGCGGTAGCCGGCAAGGTAATGGCGCCTACACCTCCTCGGGCTCGCTCAAGGTAAAAAGCCCTGGCCCTATCGTTGCGAAATCCCAGACTTAGCTGCATCGGCGCCATGATTATACGGTTTCTGATTTCCAGGCCTTTGATATTAATCGGCGTAAATAAGGCAGCTATATTCTCCTGTGGCATTATCAACCTATCCCTTTTTCGTGATAACGCATAAACCGGTCAAGAGCTTTGGCAGCACTATGCACCGAGGAATAAAGAGGAATTCCCGCCTGTTGGCACTTTTGCTGACAAGCAATGGCTGTTTCCCAGCTTTCAACAGTGGTAAGCTGGTCAATAACTACCACCATCGGTTTGTCGGTCTCATTGTGGACTCTAATCGCGTTATCCAGTATGGCAATAGCAAACTCTTTGGGGAAAGAGGGAAATGGCGGATTAATGCCTAAATGTAAATGGAAAACAAAAATATCAATGCCACCATAATCAGCCAGAGTCTTCATCACGGAGTAGGCCGCTGAAGTATTATAGAATTGACCGCCAAGGTCAACAGGATTGTTAACGCTTAGGCCGGCGGCACCAGTGCTGAGGAAACTCCTGAGCTTCTGTTGCAATTCCTGAGACAGTTGTGGCAAATCAAGCCCGGCGGAAACATACGCATCAGTAGCCACAACTGCAGCCCCACCACCGACATCAATAACACCAAGCCTACGCCCATGATGTACAGGCAAATAAAGGAGGGTAACCAGAATATCGGCTAACTCCTCCAAAGTAGACACAGGAATAACCCCCGCCTGCCGCAAAAGCCCATCCCATATCCTGGCTGACCCGGCCAGAGCTCCGGTATGAGAAGCCGCTGCCCGTGCCCCAGCCTCAGTGCAGCCGCCTTTCATCATTATTACCGGCTTGGCTGCTGCCGCCCTTCTCACGGCTTTACTAAAGCGCCTCCCATCCTTCAATCCCTCAATATAGGCAGCTATGATTTTAGTTTCAGTGTCACTGGTAAGATACTCCAGCAGGTCGCTCTCATCAACATCAGCAGCGTTGCCGAAGGAGACCACCTTGCTAAAACGAATGCCGCGCTGGGCGGCGTGCCGGATGAAATAAATGGCGTTGCCACCACTCTGGCAAATAAAAGCCACTGGCCCGCTTTCCGCGGGATAATCGGGGGCAAAAGATAAGCCGGCTTTGGGACAATAAACTCCCATACAATTAGGGCCGATGAGCCTGATGCCACCCTGCCGAGCTATATTGCAAATCTCCGCCTCCAGCCTTCTGCCTTCTTCTGTGCCATTTTCACTAAAGCCGGAGGTGAAAAATTGCACTGCCTTCACTCCCTTGGCGGCACAATCCCTAACCAACTGCGGCACCAAAGCCGCTGGAATACAGGAGATGACGTAGTCAACCGAATCTGGGGTATCTTTGACATCGGCATAGATTTTTAAGCCATGAATCTCGCCGCCCTTCGGGTTAATAGGATAAATCGGGCCGCCAAACTTGCACTGGATTAAGGCTCTAAGATATGTTCCAGCCATATTCCGGCGGGAACTGCTAGCCGAAACTCCGACTACAGCCACTGATTTGGGATTGAACACGCCGTCGAGATCGGCATTACCAGTCATTAACTACCTCAGATACTCACATAGATTAAGGCTGTCATTGCGCGCTTTTCTCCCCAACTGTCATTGCGAGCCGAAGGCGTGGCAATCTCACTGTCATAATTCTCCACCGAGATCGCCACGTCGCTGGCGCTCCTCGCGATGACAACTGAACGCCCTATACTCTATAACAAACCTCGGGAAGACTTCTCCCCGGATTGCTTTCCTTCACATATCTAAGCATGTGGATGACATAGAGAATGACGAAGCCGGCCAAGTCCTCCCCCTTCATCAGCTTTATCCTGTCACCAGAGAACAGAACTTTAAGATTGCTGGGGAATTCATCATCGGCACGGTTAAAAACAAAAAAGACCTGCACGCCGGGGAAGATCTCCTTGCTTATTGCCCAATCCTCACCCGTTCCCAGGGATTCCACCTTGCCGCCGATAAACTCAGCTAACTTAGAAACGTCAGCAACGTATTCTAAGGCTTCCTTTCTAGTTTTCAGCGCCATATCAATCTGCTTCTGGTGCGGACTTACCGCTCCCTCGATTTCCTGCAAACCAATCAATTTCTTATCCTTAAGCCCCATTTGATGCCCTCCTGCACAAGCGACTCATAGCGCAAGCTTAGAGATTATTTCCTTTGCCCCCTGCCGGAGCGGTGAATTTTCAGGGAGCTCAATTACCGGCTTACCTTTTATATCCAAATCGGCAAGATTTGGGTCTTCAGGTATGGTAGCGATAAGCTCAAGCCCGAAATCGTTGATAGCCTTTCTTATCTCTTGTGGCAGACCGTTCTTAACCCGGTTTACTGCCAGGCACACCTTCCCGACCTTGGTTCTCATTTCCTTAATCAAGTCTTTCATTCTAGCCGCTGTGGTGATACCCCGCATGGTTACATCGGAGACAATCAGCAGGAAGTCCACGTCTCGCGTCGTCTGTCGGCTTATATGTTCCATTCCAGCTTCAGAATCGATAACCGTATACTCGTAATTGTTAGCCAGCCGGTCGATGGAAAGACGCAGCATGTGATTAGCGGCGCAGTAGCACCCCGGGCCCTCAGGCCGCCCCATAGCCAGCAGGTCAACCTTCGCCGACTCCACCA
>JAPLHH010000149.1 GCA_026389735.1 Chloroflexota bacterium
GCTGGCCGGCGTTGGCCGGACTGGGCAAGGCCCGGACAGGCTGTTGAACCTGTTCTTCCTCCACCGCCACGGCAGGCGGGTTTTGGCGTTTGGGTTGCGGATTGCTGTTACTCATCAAATCGATGATCAAGCAAACTACGGTCATACCAACTATGAAGGCTACGCCTCCACCGATGATATTGCCCGTTAATGCATCAAACTGCGGGTGGTCCCGCCAAAGAATTTCTTGGCCGTCCATCCACACCCGGGCGTTGTTGCCAACTGTGGACTTGATCCACAGGCTGAGGAAAAGCCAGCCAGCCACAGCCGCCACCCCAATCAGCAGCGTAAAAAGAGGGTTGCTGAGCGTGTCAACCCTTTTTTCAAGCCGGTTAACACGCTGTACGGTGGCATCGTGCTGGTCGGCCAGCCCCCCGATCCTAGCGGTGAGCCTCTCGTAGAGACTCAAAACTCGGTCGAACCTCCTTTCAACCTCGTCGTCCACGGCGCACTGCGCAAGCAGTGCACTATGATGACGCGCTGCCGCGTCTTCTAGCTCTCCTAGGAGAGCATCGACTTCTTTTGACGTACGGGCCATCACTGGCCCTCCTTTCTAAAAAACTACTACTCCCGCGATTTACGGGAATCATTTGCAAAGATACTATAAAATAAGCATTTTGTCAATAGTTTTGTTAGGATAAAGCTTGTGTTTAAGCCGCAGCTTCAAGATCGGGGAAGACTTCATTGATTCCGCCAGAAAAAACTCTTCCGAGATCAGTTCGGGCCATATAATTGCGCAATCCAGATTTACGATAACCGCGGAGGTAGCTATATAGCTTAGAAGCATCAACAACTGAAACTCTTACTTCACCGTTCGAAACCTCTATAGTCGCATCTATTCGCATGGCCTCCACCGCCCTACCAGCTATTTCTACATCAGTTGGCATACGCATGCCTTCATGGTAGGTGGTGTTGTCGGATATAATGCGATACTCCTCAAGTGTTTGTTCTATAAACCTCGATAGCTCAGCTTCAAATAGCCTTCGTGCTCTTTTTTGGCGAGTTTTATTAATCAGCCTGGGCTCTTCGCTTAAAAGTAGATCGTAATTTATATCATCCTCTATCTCCGCTCCTTCGCGGGCGGCATCCTTAGGTCCAAAGCTGAGCTTCGACCATTGAGCTGCTGGCGGATATCCCTGGTTGAAAACAGTTATACCCCGCCTGGAATCAGTATAAACAACATTGTCCCCTCCATAAAATCCAACTCCAGTAAACTTATCAGAGCCACGGCGGGCCATCTTAATTGTCCTCCCAAGCACGACATCTTCGGCCTTAACGCTACCCTCATCGTATCCACCAACGCCAGCATACATTGAAGCTTTAAATGCGAAGTTAGCGCCAGGGTAACGATACCTAGCCTGCCTCCCCGAGCCTGGCGACGGATGTCTATCGATAAGATCGAGCATCTGCATGAACTTAACGCCCATATGATACAACGGGGACTCTATATTTGTAGTGGGGTCCCATTCTAAGCGCCCCGACAGACCATCGGCGGCCTGTACCTCGGTTTGTTCTAGTATTGTTGCTATGTAGGAAGCGCCCAAACCTTTGCAATCAGCATCGTTACTAACCACGACTAAATCCTGATCGACCGTGCGTCTACTCTGGCGCAAGAGTGTTAAGTCGGTCATGTCTCTCCTAATTCTACCTATTCTTGCTTGCTCGGGTGGATACTCTCGTTGAATCACCCTGATCGGAACATTCGGATATTGGGACTTAAATCTTTCAATTTCGCTTAATGTTTCATCCCACTCTAAGTCGGTAGGCTTATTTACAAACAACACAATCTCAAATTTCCCAGGATCTAGAGGGTTACCTTCTGTATCTAGTTGTTTAGAATACCATTGTAATGTTTTGTAAATATTCTTACCTTCCTGAGCACCATTAACCGGGATTGCTACAGCTATTTCGCAAGTATTACTCATAGCCTCGGTCTGCTCGGCTAAATCTTCCAGCGCTTCTCTGCGCTCCGGATCCATACCAGCTAAATAGCCCTCAATCTCCTCTCGAGGATCAAGTACAGCATCGGGATTATTGCGTAACCGTTCTGAGAAACGCCTATGTATCCGATCTTCGTCTTCAGGGCTAAACTCGCCAGACTGATATCCAAAATATGGAGACTCCAAATATGGTTCATGGACACCACGAGGGATAACTTCGTCTAATGGCCTACGAGGCAATGGCGCTGCGATAGGTATAAAAGGCGCTCGGAAGTCGCTGCCTGGAATATAGGTCTCTTCTGGAACAAGCAGAGTAGTTTGGTACACTGGCGTACTGATATTTTCTGTTATTAATACAGTGCCAGGAGGGTTATTACCGACCTGAGTAGCA
>JAPLHH010000198.1 GCA_026389735.1 Chloroflexota bacterium
GCAATGAAAGCTTTTTTTGAGAAGCGGAAGCCTGTTTTCAAGGGAAGATAATGCCAGATGACTTGCTCGGTATGGCATAGGCCGAGCAGAGAATCTTTATAGGCTAACATAATCTTTTTTCTATGAATACTGTTTAACGCATGTGGGACGATCCGGTGTATTATTCGTCGAGCACTGCTAAACATGGATAGAAGAGGAAGACTGAGGAGTTATTTTGAATTCCTATTTCAGCTTTTGCAGCCTATGATCACAGGTATGGTGATGGGAATCCAAAGGGTTCGCTTGCTTCCCTATTGGCTAGCTTGGATGAAAAACAACGGGGATGGGAACTGCTGTGAGCAAACCATGCTAAGATGGCGGCTACTCGCTCCATGCAGATCATTGGCGTCGGTGGGTGCCCCTCAGAATAGCCTCTGGAGCAACTGTTTCCGGGAGGTCAGATCTTTCCAGATGGTTGAGGGACAGAACGAGCTTGACAGCAGCGTGGTCCCGGAATGGACGCTGACCTATCGCACCGAATAGGTCCCCAAGCGTCGGAGGAGGAGAAAGGAGATAGCGCAAATGGCGAAATACGACGTGGTAGTGATTGGAGCCGGAGCGGCGGGCTTAAGTGCCGGTGCAATCCTGGCTAAGAACGGGAAAAAAGTACTGGTCATGGAACGCGAGAAGTATCTTGGGGGGCGAGCTGTGGCTGTCCCGTTCGAAGGCTATCGACTGAACCTTGGCGGGCATTTGCTTGAGGATGATGGTACGGGCCTCACCAAGATCATCGGGTACGTAGGCGGAAAACTCGAGCACGGCAAGACGAGCAAGGGCATGCCCGTTTGGACAGGCGACCGCTGGCAGTCCATCCAAAACCTTTACAAGTCAGACAGGGGGGAGCTGAAAAAAGTGATCCGGATCATCTGCGACACGGACTATGAGGAACTGGACAGATGGGACGATCGCCCGCTCCGTACCTGGCTCCAGCAACACACTTCCAGCGAAGGCGTTATCGCGCTGTTTGAGTACCTAGCCATGGCCAGAGCTGCCGCGTCACTGCCGTTTCCTACGAGTGCAGGCCGAAGGCCGTGATGACCGATGCGTTCAACTGGGAAGTGGTGGAGACCGACTGCGTGATTTCAACTCTCCCCGTATGGGACGTCCTCAACGTCTTCAGCGAACAGGACTTGCCAGACTGGTATGTAACGCAAATCAAGACCCTGGCCAATCCGAAGTACAAAGTTTGCTGGCTGGGTCTGTATGTTGCTTCGCACGAACCCATCTTCACCGGCATCGACCCCACTGAGCTCGCCCTCTGGTTCGACTCGCCCCACAGCCGCCTGCCGGGTTGGGCCTTTCTGGCCACCGGCTATGACGAGAGCGTTGCGCCGCCGGGCACGCACCTTTACAACTGTGGCTTCGCTTTCCAGGGCACACGCAGTATGGACTGGCACGAAAAGTATTTCAGGCTGATAGAGAAGGACCTCATGACCTTCTACCCAAAGCTCTGGAACAGCAAAAACATTATTTGGAAGCGCCGTCACCTAGTGGCAAACCCGGCTTTCGGCGTTTTCCAGAAGCCCGGACTGGTGGGGGCCTTCCGACCGGATTACACAGCCCCGAGTGTGGACGGACTTTACGCTCCCCCAATTCAAGGACACCTGGCACTATTAATGCTGCTTGAACTTAGATATCAAGGTGCAGGCATGACAATCAACAGAATAATATTGGCTGCCTTTGATAAATGCCAAAGGACTGTTTCGCGAGGAAAATCAAATGGGACTTTATGATTTTACTTTTTATGATGTGATCATTCGTAATGCCTTGTCTTTTAGGAATAAGGAGGCATGGTTCGAAGCGGATGATAACCGGACCCTGACCTTTTCACAGTACAAGGAAAAGGTGGATCGTCTCGCCGCTGGTCTCCAAAAATCGGGGATCAAAAAGGGAGACCGCATTGGCGTTTTGGGGAAGAACAGCCTCGAATATTTTC
>JAPLHH010000174.1 GCA_026389735.1 Chloroflexota bacterium
CGAAGCAACAGCCATCAGCCTCAATGTGGCACCATCATTCATGACCCGTATGCTCAAGGCGGATCTGGTCAAGGTCAAGGGCCATGTGGCATCAGGCAAGCGTGGACGGCCAGCCAGCAAGTTCGGACTCACGGACAAGGGCCGCAGGCTCGCAACAAAGGCATAGCAGGAGAGGGCCGGGAGCAATCCCGGCCCTTTACCTATTCTTTACACAGCATTTGGTAAGATGGTGACATCAACCAA
Organism: Chloroflexota bacterium; assembly: GCA_026389735.1. The sequence continues at coordinate 244 of JAPLHH010000174.1, forward strand.
TCAGAAAGGCAGTAATGATTACCAAGACAAGTCGTGAGGAGTTCCTTGATAGCGTAGTATCCACAGCACTCGAAGGTGGCATCGGCTACTGGTCAGTATGCTCCAGCTACAAGTGGATGGATGTGCCAGAGACAGTAGCAATCATCCAAAAGTTCGATGAGGCAACAGGCGATGTTTACGGAGACAAGATCCGGGTAGATCGCGCCCTCATTGAGAAGGGCATCAAGGAGATCCTGTCAGGCGAAACCAACACGGGACAGCACATGGTCAAGATGGTAGCAGTAGCAAGCGTTACTGATGACGCTGGTGATGTTGATGCTGATGTGGCAGACTGTATCGTACAGGTAGGAGCCTTCGGGAATCTGGTCTACGGCTAGAGGACAGGGGGCTAACGCCCCCTTTACCTTTTCTTTACTCGGCCATCCCTATACTCGTAAGAGTAAGAAGCAATCAACCAAGAGGAGCATCATGAACATTGAATCGGTATTGTCAGACGCAATCAGTCGTGTAGAAGACACAAAGAAGGCACTTGATGTAGTCATTGAACACATTGAGATGACTGAGTTCGATGAGAGCGAGGCTGACATATTGGAGACAAGGTTGTGGGCCATCAGGCGTGTAAGCAAGAACCTGCCTACACTCGCTGACCTACACAAGGCATAGCCTCAGACGCACAGCAACCGCCCTCTCCCGCCATGACACGGTAGGAGGGGGCATTGCCCTTGCCTATAGAAGCGGAAGTCCCAAAGGGACCCGTATTGTAGCTTAGGATAGGAGTACCCGCAGTCTTCTTTTTGCCCCTAGGGACGGGGCTTCGCTCAGATTTGGATAACGAGTCTCTTTTCGCTCAGAATAAGAAAACATTTTGAAAAATATATAAAAAATTCCCTAAGGGCTATTTGCGGTGTTGCAAACACGGGTCCCTTTTCAAAAGAAAAGAACGGGTCCCTTTTTGATGGTACCAATATATTGGGTCCCTTTCCCCAGTTATAAATAATATGAAGAAAAAAGCATCATACGAGGCTAAGTTTAAGAAGTACAAGCAGAAGCTTCGTAACAAAAGAAATAAATAGAATCGCCCAATCCTCCGGATTGCGGAGCAATCGTCTCAGATTGCCCTCTAGGGGCCTCTGAGCACTCCTATGCCATTGTATCCCTTCCTGAAGCTCCAGATGTTGTTGTACTCTGTCTGATCCACCTGTTCCTTCAGAATCACGTTAACATGCCTTGAGTCCTTCCTTCGGACATAGATGGTGTGGTTTGGTACAGCAACCCAGCCCTTCATCTCCTTCGGAACTGATACCAGCCACTTCCCGTTCCTTCTAATGAACCTTACCCCGGCATCCTGCTTGAGGTTCGGCTTGGTTCGAGCCAGTTCCCGCGTTCGATCCCGTTGCACAGCTTTGTGATGATCTATTTTGCTCATGCACTGAGACTATCACATCTTCGACGGAGAGGCAAAGCGCGAAGACACAAATTTCTGATATACTCAGTATATTCTTTAAAACGTCATTATAATGATGTTTAAGCTATCTAAGCATCATTATATTGTACTTTCAAAGATTTATAAATAATGATTAGTTAAGAAACGCTGAAAAGTCGCAGTTGAATTTTTCTTTTTAGGGGCTGCGCTTCTATAAGACTGATCCGACCGATTATTAAATAAATATAAAACCTAATAATAAGCAAACAACAGGGAGTTAAATGATATGGATAATAATTTTGAAGTAGGCCGCGCTGGTATTCCAGACGAGCATCTAGCATCAGGTATGACCCCAGAGGAGCTTAATTCTAAGCTTGCCGACTGGAACGATGGCTATTCCGAAGAGGAACAGTACGCCATTGACAATCCCGCTGAACCTACTGCCGCTGAAAAGGTAGCAGACTACCTTTCTAACATTGATGTAGAAGGCACAGAGTTTTGGAATTATGTGCATGGCGCACAAACGGACCTTATGAAGGGCGATATTGAAGGCGCTCAGGCTTACCTTAGAGTCATGGTAGAAGTACTTAATACTCTTAATCAGCAACTTAGTGAAGGACAGGGCGGAAGCCCAGTAGTTTCTTCTACTAAGGTTGACCCTTATGCCAAGTTTGGTCTTGAGCGTAATGACAAGACGGCAGCCGCTGCTCCTCTTGGACTTGAAGTTAGCGGTTGGACGCTTAATGATTACCAGTGGGCTGGAGGTCCTAATGCCGCCCCCGACCACCTTGAGTATGCCCTTGTAGAGCATCCAACACAGGGCTGGATTCAGGTTAACGGAATTGACGTTGGCTATGAGGGTGGTACGGTAAACACCTACACCCAGAATCATGGCGGCCCCGGACTTGACGAGCGTATGACTGACATTGATCGTGGAAACACTCAGGCATCATTTGCGAGCGTTGATTACTTCTCTCCTCAGAATGATACCGATGTTCCTGATGGATCATATAGTGCGCAAGACGCACCATCAGACATCATTGACATTGTTAATGAGTACGTTGCCGAAGATCCAACCATTAACGAGATCCTTGACGACCACCTTGCTCAAAATCCACCAGAGCCTGATTATGATTCAATGCCCGGTGGCGCTGACTGGTAATAAGCAGTATAGTCATATAGTTTTAAAAAGCCCGCGAAAGCGGGTTTTTATTTTATAAAACTAATAAACCGCCCTTTTAATTGTTATGGAAGATAGAGAATTTTATACATCAGGAGGGTTTACTAAGGGGCCAAATAGCTGGCTTGTTTATGTGAATCCAGCCGCAGGGCAAAGGGCACCAGAGCCGGGAGACTGGGCGGAGATTACTCAAAGAAGCAAGAGCTATGCTCGCCCTGTGCCATTAACTCTCGTAGAAGACTTAGGCGGAGCTTGGGTATTCAAAAATGGGCATCATCCAAATATTGGAGAACCTGTTACAGCGGCAGTAGAAGATTTTCCTCACCCGCATAGGCAACCTGCAATGCAACCTAGAAGACGCACTCGCCCCGGACAAGTTCCGCCACCACCCGCCATTTGCGAAACACCATTAGGCCAACCCGTTCAGGACCAACCTGAACCTGAACAACCTAATGACGATGATACTCCTTGGTGGAAGTTCAAAAGATCTCAATGAGATTATTTAATAGATGCAAAGGTCTTACCAAGTATAATTCAGCTTATCTTGCTAACCAAGAGGCGAGTAATCATATTGGTAAGTGGAGCTTCTTTAAATGCAAATCCTGTAAGGGCTGGCATACAAAAGAGCATAAATAAGGGCCGCATATAGCGGCCCTTATCATTTGCTTAGTTAATTAAAACTATTATACAAGCTGACGAGCGTCAGTTACCTGAGCGGTAGTTGCACCATTTCTAAATGTTAGATATGCAAGAGCAACGTTATCAGTTGGGACGGTTACCGTGTTGGGAGTTCCACCAATTGTGGTGTAATCCGTTCCGGTAGTAACCGAAATTTGACCAGTCTTAACGTTAACCGAAACAAGGTCACGACGAGACTTAAGCGATGTTGATGGAGCAGTAATAGCACCTGTTGACTGAGCGGGAACGAAAGTGTGAAGCTCGTTCCCGCGATCATAAACGTCACCAGCAATAAAAGCAACACTGGTTGTAGCAGCCGTTGCAACAACGTATGCAATAGTATACGATGCGCCTGCGGCAACTGTTGCGGAACCTGAAATCAATGTTACACCAATGCTTGTTGCAGAGGAGAAACTTGAAACAAGGAATCTGCTTGATCCGGAGGTAAGAATACCGCCGACCATATCATTTGTAAAAGTAGTACCCGAGCCAGTTACAGCGCCAGAAGCAATTGTAACAGTTCCAGTTGAGTACCAAGTGGAGGCAACACCCGCCGTAGCAGCGTGAACTGCATATGCGGTGTTATTACCAGTAATGTCACCAGTTGCATAAACGGCACCAACTGCTGAGTGGTAAGCAAGCTCTTTACGAGTTGCTGCATCAGTAATATCAACATATGTTGTTGTTGTAGGGAGAACCTTCTGTCCGCCAATACGGACATTTTGTGAGCGATTAAACGCTCTAAGTGGCAGATATTCAGCCATAATTAATTTTTCTTTCTATTTGTGCCACTGGCCTGCCAGAGCTATCCCCGGACGGTTGTTCCAATACGCTATGTGTATTTATTAATTGAGAGATGTTACGTTTTATAAGTGTGGTGGTTCATTTAATCGACTATCAAGGGGAACAATGTGGGTGAGTAGCACCCTGTTATCTTGATTTACAAAACGACTAGCTTGTTCAGCCGCACTTTCTGCATTAGTGTTTGCCCAAATATACATCCTTTCATTGTGAGAAATTGGACTTAATCCACTTCTCGTATAAGTGTCTACCGCCCAAAGGTCAGAAAAAGAACCTTTGTCATTAACCGTTAATTCGGAGTAATGAGTAAAAGTGTGCTCTCCTGCCCAGTAAGGCGTATCAAGAACGAAAACCTTGCTTTTAGCCTCAATGCTTTGCATTACTGAGGTTCTGCTCGCAGAGCTTCAAGGTCGGTTACGCCAAGATCGTGCTTAAGGCGCTGAATAATACGGGCCACCTTTGCAATAAAATCTCCGTCAGACGGAGTAAACTCTGATGACCGTACAACAACATCTGCGATGGCGTGAAGGTCTTCAGGATTAATTGTTGCAAGGTCAAGACGAGCAGAACGAAGATCTGCTGGGTCGATAAAACTCTTGCCTAGTGCTACCTTGTAATCCATTTTACTACCTTTCTATGGGGCCAATAGGCCGTTGTATTCAAATGCATCTGCCGTAAATGGCATGACGCTCTGCCAAAGCTCAAACATTGCTTCAGCGTACATCCTGATCTCATACATAGCGTGTGATGCCATGCGGAGTTCAAGGAAATTCATTAGACTTCTAGCATTACAGCTAAAGTAAAATTCTGTGTATGTATTCAATGGTAGCACAATTCTTGCCTGCTCTTTGGCAATTCCTGCCTCAAGTAAATCTTCATAATGCTTAAATGCGTTCTTGGAGTGCATCATGACCGAACTACGTACATGCTCAGTTTGCAAATCATTGCCATTCTCAAAGCTATACTTACCGGGAGTACCCGTCTGCGTTCTAGCTGTTTCTGGAACATAAAAGTCTGGTCTAAGCTCTGTATAACGTCCCGACTCTTCATTGTATGAAGATCCAATACGATGCCTTTGCCACTCACGAACTACAAAGATGGGCGCACGAACATGAAACTTAAAGAAGTTATGCTCAAATGGGCTACCATGCTTTTCCCTCATAAGAAACTTGAGGATATTAGCTTCGGTTTCTTCAAAGCTGTCCGACTGCTTGGCAAACGACACCTTGGCGGCATTTACAACATCAAGATCGGTGCCGCTATGCGACTCTAAATCAATCCACCCATGCGGGGGAAATACCTTAACGATTTTTGTCAATTTGTTTTATTCCCATCCAAATCCAAAGTAATGCGCTTATTGCGCTTGTAATTGCAGAAAACCATAGTTCTAAAGTTAGATCTGTGGCTGCATAAACGCCAACCATAGCACCCGTCAATACACAGGTGCTTGGTGGTGGATATCTCTTCTCAAGTATAGCAGGTATTAGCGCTATTGTGAAAACAATAGAGCCAAGCGAAAATACTAGATCTTGCCAATGGTTAAGCATACACCTTTGAAATTGTCTGTCTTACATTATGGATTTCTTCCATAGCAACCTCATCCTTAGCGTCCTGAGCGGCCTTGTAAGCCTCCGTAAGGGCAGGAACGATCTCATCCATGCCATCGGCTAGAATATTGGTATATGGGGTCTCAATTCGTGCTGCGTTAAGATCCGAACAAATACTGACTACAACTTTCTTAGACCTTGACTCCATTGAAAAACAGAGTCCCTTATTTTTAATATACTTTGCAAACCTTCTAAACATAAAAACCTTTCGTTGTGATAAGCACAT
>JAPLHH010000131.1 GCA_026389735.1 Chloroflexota bacterium
GGTGCCTGGAATTTACCGCTATACAAAATCTTTGCCGACCCTTTCAACACTATCGGCCTGGTCATCGCTGGCAATATGCATGGCGGCTTCTCCTTCGAGGTTCATGATGTAAAAGAGCACAAGAAGATAGTCTTCAATGCCCCTGAGGAAATCTATGATATGCTGGTTTTCATAGGCGCACCCGGCCGCTTTTGTGTTAAAGCTGTCTACCATCGGGAGAGCGGCGACATAGCCGCTGTCTCTTCCACTCAGCGCTTGTCTATGATGGCTGGCAGGTATGTGGGTAAAGATGACCCGGTGTGCATCGTCCGCTCTCAGGGGCACTTCCCGGCTGTAGGCGAGGTTCTTGAACCTTTTGCTCATCCCCACATTGTGGAAGGCTGGATGAGAGGCTCGCATCACGGTCCGCTGATGCCTGTAGCCGTTAGAGAGAGTAACCCCACTCGTTTTGATGGCCCACCCAGGGTTATTGCTGCTGGCTTTCAGCTTTCAAGTGGCAAGTTCGTCGGGCCACTCGATATGTTCGATGACCCGGCTTTCGATAATGCCCGTCAAGAGGCCAGGGATATTGCTGACATGCTACGCCGTCTCGGACCTTTCGAGCCTCATCGTTTGCCACTGGAAGAGATGGAATACACCACCATGCCGGAGGTGATGAAAAAGCTTGAGGGAAGGCTCCAAAGCATTTAATTACCCTTGAAAAAGAGGTCGTTTATTGAAGACAAACTGTCACTCTGAGTCCCTCGCCTTCTGTCATTTTGAGCGAAGCGAAGAATCTTGCTCGGCTCAGGGCAGGCTCCGCGAAGAGTCTGGACGAGATTCTTCGCCCAAAGGGCTCAGAATGACACTGATGGGAAAATGCCTAAGTTACTCTTAGCTACCACCAACCAGGGCAAACTCCGTGAATACTGCCATCTACTTAAGGGGTTGCCTTTTGAGATGGTGACCCCAGCCGGTGAGGGTATAGATATAACTGTGGATGAGAAGAAGAAGACCTTCGAGGAAAATGCTCGGTTAAAGGCTACTACCTATTCCAGGTTGAGCGGTCTGGTTACACTGGCCGACGATTCCGGGCTTGAAGTTGACGCTTTGGGCGGCGGACCTGGTATCATCTCAGCTCGCTTTGCCGGGGAACAAGCCAGCGATAAGGACAGGATTGAGCATCTTCTGGCCAGACTGAAGGAAGTTCCCTGGGAAAAGCGAACGGCTCGCTTTAAATGTGTTATAGCCATAGCTACCCCGGAAGGAAGAACGGAGCTATGTGATGGAGAGTGCCAGGGCTTAATTGCTTTCCAGCCTAAAGGGGAGAACGGGTTTGGCTATGACCCCGTTTTTTACCTGCCGGAATTTGGCAAAACCATAGCTGAACTCTCCTTGGAGACAAAGAACCAGGTTAGCCATCGTGGCAAAGCCGCCCGGAAGGCGTACAGAATACTTGAGCGACTTGCGGAGAAGGTGAAAGCATGACCGGACTTTCCGACCCCTTTAACCGTCCCATCAACTATCTTCGCCTCTCGGTGACCGACCGCTGCAATCTGCGTTGCATCTACTGCATGCCAGCCGAGGGCATTCGCCTGCTGCCCCACGACGAAATCCTCACCTATGAGGAGATTGCCACAATTGTCAAGCTGGCTGCGGAGCTGGGCATCAACAAGCTCAGGCTCACCGGCGGTGAGCCGCTGGTCAGAGCCAGACTGCCGGAGCTGGTAGCCATGCTGGCTGATATAGACGCTATTGATGATATTTCCCTGACTACTAATGGTGCTCTCCTCAAGGAGTACGCTGGTGAGCTTAAGCAGGCTGGCTTGAAGCGAGTCAACGTCAGCCTGGATTCCTTAAATCAAGATAAGTTCGAGCGGATAACGCGCCATCGCAAGTTAAGCGATGTCTTACAGGGCATCGAGGCGGCTAAGGCTTGTGGGCTGAATCCAGTCAAAATCAACATGGTGGTCATGCGCGGCATAAATGATGATGAGATTTTAGGTTTTGCCAAATTGACCATAACCGAAGGCTGGCATGTGCGTTTTATCGAGTAGGAAGACTAATATCCACCCTCAGTTTATTTCGGCTGATGAAATAAAGGAGCGCCTCAACAGCCTGGGGGAACTGAAGCCCTGTCTGCCCATCACTGGCAACGGCCCGGCCAAATACTTTCGTTTTCCTCAAGCTAGTGGTACCATCGGCTTCATCACCCCGGTCAGTCAGCACTTCTGCTTCAGTTGCAACCGCCTCCGCCTTACTGCCGAAGGTAAGCTCCGCCCCTGCCTACTCAGCGACCAGGAGATTGACCTCCGCCAGCCACTGCGCAGCGGCGCTTCACCGGAAAAATTGAAGCAGGTCATAACAGAAGCTATTCAGAAAAAACCCAAGGAGCACCAGCTCTCGAGAGGGCATACTTCCAAGAAACGCTTCATGTCCCAGGTGGGAGGTTAGATATGAGTTCATCTTCAGATATTCGCATGGTGGATGTCGGGGAAAAGCCAGTTACTGCTAGGCAGGCTGTAGCCAAGGGCAGGGTATTGATGCGGGCTAAAACTTTGAAGCTGCTCAAACAGGGCAAGCTGCCCAAGGGAGATGTCCTGGCGGCGGCTCATGTCGCCGGCATCATGGCGGCCAAAGAGACCCATCGCCTTATCCCGCTGTGCCACCCGCTGCTCATTGACGATGTCAATATCGAATTCACCGTAGATGAAAAAGCCTCGGCAGTGGAAATCACCGTTGTGGTTAAGGGCAGCGGCAAGACCGGCTTCGAGATGGAAGCTTTAACTGCTGTAGCTGTAAGCAGCCTGACTATCTATGACATGTGCAAAACCGTAGACCAAACGCTGCGACTGGACAACATCCGCCTCACCAAGAAAAGCGGTGGCAAAAGCGGCACCATTACCCTAGAGTAGGGCTAGACCTTCAGGTCTGTCCAGTTAAAAATCAAAATTTAAAGGTCAAAAATCAAAATGACAACTCAAAAGTCAAAAGTGAAGGCACATTTTCGTCTCTGTTCGCTTCTAAAAAACAAGAATATTTTTGCATTTTTATCTGTCATTTTACATTTTGATATTTGATATTTGATTTCCCTTTGGCTTGTCATTTTGCCCTTTGATGTTTGATTTTTACATTTGGCTCAATGGCTTGTCATTTTACATTTTGATATTTGATTTACATATTTAGTCCAAAACCGTTGACTTACCCCTGCGGGCGGGGTATACTCTTGTCATTACAACTGTTGGGGGGTGTCATATGAAGTTGTCCTGCCTTCAAGAGAATCTTAACAAGGGCTTAGGCATAGTCAGTAGAGCTGTAGCCACGAGAACTACCTTACCTATCACTCAGAATGTCTTGATAGCCACCGACCAGTCCCGTCTCAAACTAGCCGCCACCAACCTGGAAATAGCTATCAGCTGTTGGGTTGGTGCCAAAATAGAGGAGGAAGGTGCTATTACCATCCCTGCCCGCCTTCTCACCGAATTCATCAGCTCTCTCCCCAATGATAAAATTGATATCACCCTTACTCAGCGTACCCTTCAACTTAAGTGTGCCCGTTTTGAAGCTCGAATCAATGGCCTTGATGCTCAAGACTTCCCGCCCATTCCCCAGGTCAGCGATGGCATAGCTACCAAAATTGAGGTTGGAGCTTTGAGGGAAGGAATTAGCCAGGTCACCTTTGCTGCCGCTACTGAAGAATCCCGCCCCGTGCTTACCGGGAACCAGCTTGAATTTGATGGAGACAAGCTGG
>JAPLHH010000132.1 GCA_026389735.1 Chloroflexota bacterium
GCGCAACTGGTCAAGGAAGCAGCAATTAAGACAAATGACAAGTGCGGCGATGGCACCACTACAGCTACTGTGCTGGCTCAGGCAATTGTTACTGGCGGCTTCAAGAACATAGCTGCCGGTGCTGACGCCATGTCTCTCAAGCGGGGGGTTGAGAAAGGTGTGGATGCTGTGGTTAAGGAGCTGAAGAAGATGTCGACCCCAGTGACCACAAAGGAGCAGGTGGCTCAAGTGGCGACAATATCAGCCGCCGATTCTGATATAGGTAACCTCATTGCTGAGGTGATGGAGAAGGTGGGCAAGGACGGTGTGATTACCGTCGAGGAATCAAAGGGCTTGCTGTTTGAGACCGAGTACGTTGAGGGCATGGAGTTTGATAGGGGTTATATCAGTCCTTACTTCATCACCAATCCTGAGCTTATGAAAACGGAACTCGAGGACTCCTACATCCTGATTGCCGACAAGAAGATCTCGGCTATAGCTGAACTCTTACCGGTTCTGGAGAAAATACTTCAGGTTTCCAAGAATTTTGTGGTTATTGCTGAAGACGTGGAGGGTGAGGCCCTGGCTACTCTTGTCGTCAACAAACTGAGGGGCACCCTTAACTGTCTGGCGGTCAAAGCGCCGGGCTTTGGAGACAGGCGGAAGGCTATGCTTGAGGATATAGCTATCCTGACTGGCGGCAAGGTTATCTCCGAGGAGATAGGTAGGAAGCTGGATTCAACAACGGTGGCTGACCTGGGTCGAGCTCGCAAAGTGGTGGCGGACAAAGATAATACCACTATTGTCGAAGGCAAGGGTTCTGAAGGGGATATCCAGGCTCGAATCAAGCAAATAAAGGCGCAAATCGATGAGACCACCTCAGACTACGATAAAGAGAAGCTTCAGGAGAGGTTAGCCAAGTTAGCTGGTGGCGTGGCGGTGATTAAAGTAGGAGCTGCCACTGAGGTTGAGCTTAAGGAGAAGAAGCACAGGGTTGAGGATGCTCTCTCGGCGACCAGAGCTGCTGTTGAGGAAGGCATTCTGCCTGGCGGTGGCGTCGCCCTGATTAATGCCAGCCCGGCTCTGGATAAGGTAAAGGCAGAAGGGGATGAAGCTATAGGTTTGGCTATTCTGAAGCGAGCCCTGGAGGAACCGATGCGCTGGATTGCTGAAAATGCCGGACAGGAAGGCTCGGTGGTAGTGGATAAAGTGAAGCGCAGCAAGAAAGGTGTTGGCTATGATGCTTTGAAGGGCGATTACGGCGACATGGTAGCCAAAGGCATCATCGACCCGCTTAAGGTCACCAGAACCGGTCTGGAGAATGCTTCCAGTATTGCTAACATGATTCTGACCACTGAATCTCTGGTGACCGACATCCCAGAGAAAGAAAAGGCTTCGATGCCACCCATGCCAGAATACTAGACCTAAAAGGCTATAGAAAGTCATTAGGAAAGAGCTGTCCACCCGGACGGCTCTTTCTTTTTAGGATTGTTCTCTGATGTAGAGCGAGGCTTTAGCCTCGCTGTTTTGAAGCGACCCTGAAGGGTCACAACTACATGTAGGATAGGCTGTTGCTAGATACTCTTTCTTGCGGAGTTTCTACAGTTTGAGTAGCTTGGCTAGCGGTTTTTCTTCTTTGACAGGTCCCACGATAGCAAGATTCAGTTTTTCGCTGGTCAGGAGCTGCTGTGCCACTCGCTTCAGGTCTTCGATAGTAACAGCTTCGACCAGTGATATCACCTCATCTGCGGTAAGTATGCGGTTGATGAGCAGCTCTTGAGCTCCTAGCCAGGCAGCAACATTTCGGCTACTCTCCAGGCTCAGCAATAGCCGCCCTTTGACTATCTCCTTAGCCTTATTTAGTTCAGCTTCAGTGATTTGCTCCTTGAGCTTGGAAACCTGGTCAATAATTGCCCTCAAGGCGCTGTCGACCCGGCCGGGGTCAACCCCGGCATAGATGATGACAGCTCCTGCATCGGCGAAATGGTCGGCGTAGCTGTGAATATCATAGGCAAGCCCTTGTTGCTCCCTTATCTCGGTGAAGAGGCGGCTGCTCATGCCTTCGCCCAGTATTATGCTGAGCAGGTCAGCGGCATAGCGGTCAGGATGGAAAAAGGATAATCCGGGAACACCAAGACAAAGATGCGCCTGTTCGGTGTCTCGGAACTCGATATGCAGTCTGGCTGCTTCTTGGTCACCCTCGTTAGGGAAGCCTGCCGATACCTTGTTAGGTTTCCACTCACCTAGAGCCTGGCTGATGGCATCCTGCACTTGCTTCTGTTTGATGTCGCCGGCTACAGCGACCACAGTGCTGTTGGGTAGATAAAGGTTGGAGAAAAAGTCGAGCATTTGTTGGCGGGTTAGGGCAGCTACTGTTTCCTTACTCCCAGCGATGTCACGCCCTAGGGATTGTCCTGGCCACAAAAGCTCGTCGATCAGCATAGCCACCCGCTGTCGCGGTGAGTCAAGGCTCATATTTATTTCCTCGATGATTATCTGGCGCTCTCGGTCAATGTCTGTGGCGTCAAAGCGGGAGTGTCGCAGCAGATCAACGAGGATATCCAGAGCTAAAAGAAAATGCTCGCTGGTTACCCGACACCAGAAAGTGGTCAGTTCTTTGTCGGTGCCGCCGTTGATTATGCCACCAACACTTTCGATAGCTTCGCTGATTTCCTTGGAACTCCGGCGCTTTTCAGTACCTTTAAAGCAAATGTGCTCGATGAAATGGGAAATGCCAGCTTCAGGCTCGACCTCATAGCGTGACCCGGCGGCGATGAAAAAGACCACAGAGACCGAACGGGTGTGAGGCATTTCGCTTGTTAGAAGGCGTAATCCATTATCCAGTGTGATTTTTTCGTGCATGATGTTAGCATTTTACTCGTCACCAACATCTACAGTCAATGTGGTTGCCGATGACGGTTTATCGCCATAGAGGAAAGTTGACTTTTCCTCGGAATCGCTATATGCTGTTCAGAATTTAGATTTTGTTGGAGAGTATGGTATGAGAATACTTCTGGTCTATCCAAAATATCCAGATACCTTCTGGGGTTTCAGGCATGCCTTAAAGTTCATCTCTAAAAAGGCAGCTTTTCCTCCAATAGGCTTAATAACGGTAGCAGCGATGCTCCCCAAGGAATGGGAGAAGAAGCTCGTAGATATGAATGTAACAGACTTGAGTGACCGGGAGATCGAATGGGCGGATTACGTCTTTATTAGCGCCATGGCTGTGCAAAAAGATTCAGTCAAAACTGTTATCAAACGATGCAAGAGATTGGGAGTTAAGATTGTTGCTGGCGGTCCTCTTTTTACTACCGGACACGAGGAGTTCGATGAGGTAGACCACCTTGTGCTTAACGAGGCCGAGATCACGCTGCCATTATTTCTGGAAGACTTGAGGAATGGATGTGCCAAGCATATCTATACATCTGCTAAATGGCCTGACTTAACAACAACTCCCATCCCGCTGTGGGAGCTTGTTGACATGAGGAAGTATTCGTCAATGAGTGTTCAGTATTCCAGGGGGTGTCCCTTTGACTGTGAGTTTTGCGATATCGTTGTACTCAACGGGCACATGCCACGAACTAAAGATAAGGAGCAGCTACTGAGGGAACTGGATGAATTGTACACTCGTGGGTGGCGGAACAGTGTCTTCATTGTGGACGACAATTTCATAGGCAACAAGAGGAAATTGAAGGCAGAAATCTTGCCGGCGATAATCGAATGGATGAAAAGGATGAATCGCCCCTTTTCACTTTTTACCGAGGCGTCTATTAATCTCGTGGATGATGAGGAACTTATGCAATTAATGGTGGAGGCGAATTTTAATATGGTATTTGTAGGTCTTGAAACCCCAAATGAGGCGAGTCTAGCCGAGTGCGGGAAATTTCAAAATAAGGGGCGTGATTTGGTAGCTGCTGTCAGGAAACTTCAGAGCCACGGTTTACAAGTACAAGGGGGATTTATTGTAGGCTTTGATAGTGACCCTCACACGATTTTTGAAGACCAAATCCGTTTTATTCAGAAGAGCGGAATTGTTGTGGCGATGGTCGGCCTGCTTAACGCACTCCCGGGTACAAAACTGTACCGGCGTCTCAAAAAGGAGAATCGTCTACTGATGGACTTTTCAGGCGATAATACCGACTGCTCGATAAACTTCATCTCCAGGATGGACATCGAAACCCTTATGAACGGCTATAAAAGCATTCTCAGTACTATTTATGCACCAAAGCAATACTATGAACGGATAAAAGTCTTTCTGAAGGAATACAGACCACGGCAGAGACAGCGATCTCGTCCTCAGATTGGGCATTTCGTAGCATTTGTTAAGTCGCTGTGGGTCTTGGGGGTAGCAGCAAAAGGGAAAAGGTATTTTTGGAGGTTTCTCGCCTGGACGCTGGCAAGGCGCCCACGATCTCTTCCGATATCGATAACGCTTGCAATCTATGGATTCCACTTTCGTAAAATTGTGGAAGGATACGCTGGTGTACCGGTTTGAGTTGATGCTTCAAGGCTGAGAAAGTCTACTAGAACCAAATGCCTGTGGTCATTGACCATTTTCAGCCCGTTTGATATACTTTTCTTTTGGTTATCGATAACAAGGAGGTATTATCAGGATGAAAACGTCAACCGCTCGGCTTACCTTTATGGATGTTGCTTTACCTAGAACTGGTTTTCTTTGGGATGCGGTCTTGGTGGTTGGCTTTGCTTGCTTAACTGCTGCCTTTGCCCAGATAAGTTTCTGGATCGGTCCGGTACCTATTACGGGGCAGACCTTTGCCGTTCTTCTAGCTGGTGCTCTATTAGGAAGCCGCCGCGGGGCATTGAGCCAGCTCAGTTATCTGGCTATAGGAGCTACGGGCATTCCATATTGGTTTGCCTTGGGCGGTCCTCCGGGCATCGCTCGCTTGGTCGGACCCACAGGCGGTTACCTGATAGGCTTTGTAGCAGTTGCCTTTGTCGTCGGTTGGTTAGCCGAAAGAGGCTGGGATCGACGTGTATGGACAGCAGCTCTAGCTATGCTTGCCGGCGAAATTGTTCTGTATATCTTTGGCCTATCCTGGCTGGCCCACTTTGTTCCTGGAGGCACAGTGCTTCAGACTGGGCTTTATCCCTTTATAATCGGCGATTTGATAAAGGTGGTTGCAGCCGCCTTAATTTTGCCTTCGGGATGGCTGATTCTCCGACGATTTAAGGGTTGAAAGCTTTAACCCTATCAAATAGTTCTCACCGAGGTTATTAGCTTGGAAATCACCTGGCTAGGTCATTCTTGCTTTCGCATTAAGGGTAAGGAAGTTACCGTTATTACCGACCCGTGCCACCCGAGCTTGGGTTATTCCTTGAGCAAGCTCCAGGCTAACATAGTAACCTTGAGCCACTTCCATCCCGGCCATTGCTACACCGAGGCTATCACCAGTGAATTCAGAGGAATCAAAGGGCCCGGTGAGTATGAACTGAAGGGCACATTTATTACCGGTATCGCTACCTGGCATGATGCAGTCCAGGGAGAGAAGCTGGGCAAAAACACTGTTTATCTCTTGGAAATGGATGCGATGACATTGTGCCATCTGGGCGACCTTGGCCATCTGCCGGCGTCTGAACTTATAGAAGACATGGGCGATATTGATGTATTGTTTTTACCTGTGGGCGGTATGTCCACTATAGGTGGCTCGGCGGCTGCCGAGATAGTAAGGCGTTTGACGCCTAAGGTCGTTATTCCCATGCACTACAAGACGGCAGCATTGGCCAAAGAGCTTGAACCTGTAGATAAGTTCTTGAAAGAAGTGGGAATAAAGGAAACGGTCTCTCAAGCTAAGCTTTCGGTTAACCGGTCAACCCTGCCTACCAGCACCCAGGTAGTGATTCTCGATTATCCTCATTAGCCAGCCTCTCCTCTTTGACAGACTTCATGCTTCTCCCGTAGAATGAGCCTGGTTATGACTTTAGTCAAGAGACTTTATGATTTACAACAAATCGATTTTGACATTCAGAGGGAACAAGAGGCTCTAGATGAGATCAGCCGCCAGTTAGGTGAGAGTGAAGCTTTGCTCAAGGCTAAGGCTGAGCTTCTCATTGAGCAGGAGCATCTGGCCGAGATGGAGAAGCAGCAGCGGGATGTGGAGTGGGAGATTGAAGACCTGAGAACCAGCATCGCACAAGTGAATGATAAGCTTTACAGCGGTGCAACCAAGAACCCAAAAGAGCTGGTCAGCCTTGAGAAAGAGGTGGAGATTTTCAAGGCCAACTTGAGAGAAAAAGAAGATAAGCTGCTGGATTTAATGGCTGAGGCAGAAACGACACAGGACAAGATAAAGTTAGATGGCGAGCAGCTTAAAAAGTTAGAGGTGGAATGGAAGCGGGAGCAAAAGGCCTTAACTCAAAAGCAAGCTAAAGTGAAAAATCGGCTCTCGGACCTCAGCCAGAAGCGGCAGGCAGTAGCCTCGGAAATCACCCCGCAAACACTCGAGCTTTACGAGGGGATTAGGCTGAGGAAGGGGCAAGCGGTGGTTAAAGTAGAGCAAGGGAGATGCCATGGGTGCCATCTCACCTTGTCAATGAACGAATGGCAACGAGCCAGAGCCGGGGCTTTAGCCCAATGCAGTAGCTGTGGCAGGATACTCTATTTAGGCTAGAACATTGTAAAGGTGAGATTTTTATGTAGCGGCGAGGCTTTAGCCTCGCTACTCGCGACCCTAAAGGGTCGCGACTACATGTGGGGTGGTGAGGTGACTTATCGAGAGCAGAGGATGCAGCTGAATATATACGTTGACGGAGCTTCCTGGGGCAATCCTGGGCCAGCAGCCATAGGAGCTGTTATTAAGGATGGGAAGCAAAAAGAATTGGCTAATATCTCTCAATACATCGGAGAGGCTACTAATAATCAAGCGGAGTATCAGGCGGTCATCGCTGCTTTGAAGTCGGCTGCCAGATTCAAAGCCGCTGAGGTTACGCTTTATCTGGATTCAGAATTAGTAGCTAGACAATTAGCTGGCAGTTACAAGGTGAGGAACCTTTTTCTCTTTCCTCTCTACAAAGAAGCTGCTGAGCTGTGCAAGGAATTTGCCAATCTATCTATCGTCCACATTGGGCATGATGAAAATGTTGAAGCCCATGCCTTGGCTAAAGCAGCGCTGAGGAAGTTTATGAGACAGGAAGTTGAGGGTACTTAACAATCGCTGCCTGTCATTGCGAGCGAAGCGAAGCAATCTCTCTTCACTCCCCTCGCTGCTGAGATTGCCACGGCACTCCGTGCCTCGCAATGACAATAAACGAACACTCTCTCGAGAGTTTAGATTTGACGGCTACTTAGCCAGGGTGTAAAGTGGATAATGGGCTAAGTAAACCGGGTGACCGCTCTGATTTGTAAAAATCAGGGAGGAAAGTCTGAGCTCCACCGGGCAGGGTGCTGGGTAACGCCCAGGAGGGGTGACCCTACGGAAAGTGCCACAGAAACATACCGCTCTTTGTATTAAGAGTAAGGGTGAAATGGTGAGGTAAGAGCTCACCGGCAGCTAGGTGACTAGCTGGCTGGGTAAACCCCACCCGGAGCAAGACCAAATAGGGGGCGAGAGGGACGCCCGGCCCTAACCCCGGGTTGGTCGCTTGACCTTGGTGGTAACATCAAGGCTAGATGGATGGTCACCGCTCCGAAGACTGCTTCGGGGTACAGAACTCGGCTTACAGGTTTACTTAGCCCCCTATTTTGCGAAGAAAGATACGTTTCAGGATCTTTGTTAACAATCTATTTCAAATGTAGCCGCGACCTTTTAAGGTCGCCTTTTATAGCGAGGCTAAAGCCTCGCAGCTACATAAGAGTAAACAGCTTGTGCGTTTACCTCTTGACTTCTGGCGTTTTACCTCATGAGCGGTCAAAAGTTTGATAAATTTTTTTATCCTCTTGAGGTAGGAGACAGTGTTGGATGCCTTAGACTGAGCATTAGTCAAGGCAGAAGCAAGAAGAGAAAGACTAGCTCAATGGCTGCCAGCAACTTTGCTTGAGTCCACTTCTGGTAGTAAACTTTTTGTGGCTCTAGACCGTTTTATTTTTAGCAGCCATGAATTTTCTAGACCCTCAACTTCGTGATTTCATTCTGTTCTGCGTGGAGAGGCGCGGTGCTGACTGGCCAGCCCTTTACGACGAGATGGCAATGGTGGCCGGGCAGCGTCTGTTTAATGGGTTGGGCCGCGCCGAGCTCAAGCAACTGGGACTGTCTCTGGCTCTCGACAGTGTGGACAGGACCCTTGAGATGGTGAAACAAGCCATGGCTCAAGGCCAGCAAGCTTAGCCTTCTTATTTCCTCTTCCCCCTATAAACTGCTACAATATCTGCCGTATTTCTGTATTATTTCCTGGATAGACGGAGGTAAATTATGAGTATAAAAAGAGCTGTTCCTGTGTCTGTGGCATTGGCTATTCTGTTGTTTATATTGCCGATATTGGGTGCTGGCTGTAATTTTATTACCGAGAAAGTCGTTCCCACTATTACATCGCCGGAAACGAATAAGCCTCTTTCCTCTAATCCTGATGGTAAGCTGCCTCCTGAGTTTGATATCCTCGCTGAGGCTTACCGTTTGTTATCTCAGGACTATGTGGACAAAGCTAAGTTGGATCCCAAGACGTTGAGCCAGGGCGCAGTCAGAGGCATGATGGAGGCGCTCGACCCTTATAGTTCTTATGCTGACCCTGAGACTTACAAGTTAGAGCTGACCACTTTCGAGGGCAAATTTGAAGGGATTGGTGCCGTTATCAGTATTAAAGACAAGCAGCTAACAGTTGTGGCGCCAATTGCTGATTCTCCTGCCGAGAAAGCGGGCATCAAGGCCGGCGATAAGATTTTGGAGATCGATGGTCAATCTAATTCCAGGCTGAGTCTGATTGAAGCCACCTTCAAAATCCGGGGGCCGAAGGGTACTTCGGTCAAGCTTCTTATACTTCACGAGGGAGAAAGCGAACCCGTGGAGGTTCAGATAGTCCGAGACGAGATAACAGAGCAAAGCGTTTCTTTGGAGATGCGCGATGATATTGCCTACATCAGGATTACCCAGTTCTTGAAATCTACTGGTGGTGACTTGCAAGATGTTCTAAAAGATGCCATCGGTAAAGGAGCCAAAGGCATTGTCCTCGACCTCCGCAATAACCCCGGTGGCCTACTTAATGCAGCTGCTGATGTCGCCAGTCAATTTTTGGCCATGGGAGTGGTAGCTAAGGTTGTGGATAGTGAAGGAAATGAAAGCCTGGTGCCAGTGGAGAGAGGTGGCATAGCCACTCATCTACCGCTTATCGTCCTTGTAAACCAAGGTAGTGCCAGTGCCAGTGAGATAGTGGCTGGCGCGCTTCAGGACTATGGCCGGGCTAAGCTAGCCGGTAGCCAGACTTTTGGCAAAGGCAGTGTTCAGCTTGTCCGTGACCTCAGCGATGGCTCAGCTTTGCATATAACCGCTTATCGCTGGCTAACTCCGTTAGGCAGGCCAATAGACGGTGTTGGCCTGACGCCCGACTTTGTACTTGAACTAAAAGATGAGGCGCTTGTGGATTGGGCGGTCCAGTATCTGCAAGACCAGATTAAAGCCGAATTGCTGCCGGGTTTCCTGCTAGCTCTAACTCTCGATGATATCCTTGGTGCTCGGTATTCTGCCGGTGATGCGCTCATCGAGGCGAGTTGCGGCATCGAGAGCCCGGGCTAGGGCTTTGAACAGAGCTTCGGCTTTGTGATGGTCATCGATACCGCTGAGGACTTTGGCGTGTATGTTAAGCCTCGCTTCCGAGGCGAGGGAAACGAAGAAATGACGAATTAAGTCAGTGGACATTTTTTCGATGTTGGTACTGCTGAAGGAAGCTTCGAAGGCTGCATAACCTCTGCCCCCGATATCTAAGGCTACCATGGCTAATGTTTCATCCATAGGCACCAAAGCGTGAGCCATCCTGACTATTCCTCGTCTGTCTCCTAATGCTTGGTTAAGAGCTTTACCTACAGAGATGGCTACATCTTCAACCACGTGGTGCTGGTCAGCGCCCGTAGCTGAGAGTTTTATATCGAATATTCCATGCTGAGCCAGTTGGCTGAGCATGTGGTCGAAAAACCTGATCCCGGTGGTGATTTCGAACTGTCCTTTGCCATCGATATTCAGCTCCACCTTGACCGAAGTCTCCTTGGTTTCTCGGGTTACTGTTGCTTTTCTTTCAGCCATCTTTC
>JAPLHH010000242.1 GCA_026389735.1 Chloroflexota bacterium
GTCGACATAGCTATAATCGGTGAAACTGTGTAAATGCTGCTATCTGTAATGTTGGTAGCCAATCCTGCTTCCAATCCTGCCTTCAACTGAGTATACTCATCAGAAGATATTACCGGAAGACTAATGAAAAACTCCCCGACGACATCTTTGTTAGGCTGGGGTTTTGTATCATAACCCAAATCAGCTAACTCTTGGCGCAGCTGGCCTTGCTCCACTTCTTTCTCAAACCGCAAGGTTATGGAAGTGCCGGCCTTGAAATCTTCCCCCCACTTTAACCCAAAAACAGCCAGGGAGATTATGCCTGAGATGATTAATATAGCCGAAATAAGAAAGAACCAGTGTTTTTTACCAACAAAATCGATCATGCTTCTAACACTCCATAAGCACGCGGGCTCTTTGCCAGACCACTAGCCACAACTATGCGCAGGAAAGCTCTGGTGACCACCACCTGAGTAAACATACTCAAAGCCACGCCGATGAACAGGGTGGTTGCAAAACCCGTCACCGTGGGATTGGCAAATACAGTTCTAGTGCCGAGCCAAAGAAGAACAGCACAGGCAATAAAGACGGTTACATTTGAGTCCCAAATAGCTGACCAGGACTGAGTAAAGCTTTGCTCCACTGCTCTTTGCAGTGTGCTCCCACTTCTCAGTTCCTCTTTCAAGCGCTCACATACCAGGACATTGCCATCTACCCCCATACCTACAGAAACGATGAAGCCGGCAATACCAGGAAGTGTAAGGACCACCGGAATGAGCCTAAAGACAGCCAGGGTTAAGACTGTGTAAACAACAAGAGCCAAGCAGGCCACCAATCCGGAGACCCGATAGTAGATTATCATAAACAAGATTATCAAAACAAAGCCGATTATCCCGGCAAGCACGATTTTGTTCAGGGAATCAATCCCTGAAGTAGGCCCTACGTCGTTGCGTCCAATTTCTGTCAGCGGAACCTCCAGGGCACCCGAATTCAACTGTATCGCCAACGTCTTGGCCTTCTCGAGGGTCATGCCGGTGATTACTCCCTTCGCCTCAATCACTGCCTGCACTGTTGGTGCTGAGATAAGCTCATTGTCGAGGAATATGCCAAGAGGCTTATTCAGGTTGCGGGTAGTGATTTGCTTAAAAAGAAGCGCACCCTCCGTATTCCATTCAAAAGCTACTTCTGGCTCATTTGTTTGTTGGTTCAAAACCACACTGGCATTGGGTTTCAAATACTTTCCGGTAAGTTCTTCCTCTGTCCCATTGCTGCCAACTGCCTTGGCTACAACAAACGTCGTATTTCCACCTTCAACCACCTGCTCGCGGAAATCCAACTCGGCAACTTGCCCAATAAGCTTGAGGGCTTCATCAATATTCTTCACCCCCGGAAGCTGAACTTCAATGAAACTACCCTGTTCGTTTTGCATTGTCCGGACTGTCGCCTCACTAACGCCATAAGCATTAACTCGCCGTTCGATTGTCCCTTTTACACTTGCAAGAGCCTGGGCATCTGTCAGCGCTGGATCCTTCTCACTCAAGTTAGCGCTGTAAACCAACCGACTGCCACCCTGGAGGTCAAGCCCTAACGTGAACCCCGTGCGGCCTGGTATTCCGTGATTGGGCCAGACTACCCACAGGCTAAATCCAAAAAGAATTAAGATAAAGATAAGTAAACCCTTGCTGTTTTTCTTCAATTGATCACCTATCCTTCATGATATCAAAAAACAAACAGAAAAAGATACTAGATGCACTTTTTATAACAAGCCGTACCACAATATCACTTCTCTAATTCATTGCGCACCAAGGTTAACGCTTCTTCTTTGGTGCTTAACTCACCGCTGGCATGAGCCTCGTTGACCATGGCGAGGAGTTTGCCAATCAGTGGGCTTGGCGCTAAGTCAAACTTGTTCATTATATCATGGCCATCAATGAGTTCCACCGGCAAGATTTTGGCTTGCTGCTTGTCATGCTCTGTCAATATGTGGTTTATTAATTGGCAGTGTTTTCTCCATTCCTCCATAGATGCCAGGGGCCCGCGGCTGGCCAGATAATCGGCTAAAGCCAGGAATAGAATATCAAT
>JAPLHH010000245.1 GCA_026389735.1 Chloroflexota bacterium
CTCCTGATAATTTCTGGCGAAGGAGCTTCCTGATTGGAGCTTCATCATCGACGATAAGCAATATTTCTCGCTGACTAGGCATACCCTCACTCTTCCCCGGCCAAGATATTTTTGGTCACTGTTTTTAACTCCTTCTCATCTTTAACCACTAAAATACCTTTCTCGTTGGCATTAGCCTGTTTTACAGCATACCCACAATATGGTCAGCTACCACTAATGGGCAGTTCGACAAAAATGGTGGCTCCCTTACCCGGCTGGCTCCTGGCATATATTTGCCCGCCGTGCTCGGTCAATATTCCGTGGCAGATGCTCAAACCCAGCCCGGTCCCCTTGCCTGCTTCCTTGGTGGTGAAGAAGGGGTCGAATATCCGTTTCAGATTTTCCGGTGGAATACCCGGGCCATCATCAGCAATTGAAATCATCACGGTATTGTTCTGTTTTTTGGTGGTAATGGTCAGGGTCCCTCTGTTATGCGCCGCAGTCATAAAATATTCGGCGTTGATAAGGATGTTCATGAAAACCTGCTGCATCTGGAAATAGTCAACCATGATTTCGGGAAGGTCCGGGTCAAGCTGTCTCTCGACCTCGATAGCATTTAGTTTGTGCTCATAAGTACGTAATTTCAGCACGTCCTCGATAATGTTATTTATATGGTTACGCTGCTTCACTGGTGCGTGCTTTCGAGCAAATGTAAGGAGATTCTTCGTTACACTAGCGGCACGCTGAGCCTCGCTGTTGATAAGCTTCAGATCCTCGCGGATGTCGTCAGGAACCTCCCTCTCCATAAGCAACTGGGAAAAACCGATAATGCTCGTGAGTGGGTTGTTAAGTTCGTGGGCGGTGCCGGATGCCAGTTCGCCAAGGGAAGCCAGCCGGTCGGTCATCATAAGCCGCTCACTTTGCTTCTTTTGCTCAGTAATATCTGCAAAGGAAATTAAAGCTGCTAATTTGCCTCTATGCGTAATCATTGTAGCCGTTGTATTTATCCATATTTCTCGGCCGTCTTTGGCCACCGCCCTAAGTTGATAGCCCTCGTGTGAGTTCTGTGCAAACACAGCCGTCTTAGTAATCTCAAGATATTTCTCTTTATCCTCTGGAAGAATGAAGTCAAAGGGCTTTGCTTCAAAGGCTTCCCCTGCAGAACTAAATCCAAACATTTTCAGAGCGGCTTGATTAACCATCACTACTTTCATAGTTTCAGCATCCACAACAACCGAGCCGATGACCGAGCTATCGAACAAAGCTCGATAATTTTCCTCGCTTTGGCGCAGTGCCTCTTCCGCCTGCTTGCGCGCCGTGATGTCCGTAAACGAAATTAAACCTGCTAGTCTGCCCTCATGCATGATCCTTGCCGCTGTCGCAGTTATCCATATGTTTCTGCCATCCTTGGTCATCGCCCGAATATCATGAGTCTCTTGCAAGCCCCGCTCAAACAAAGATTTCGTCACAATTTCAAGAACTCTCTCCCTGTCCTCTGAAAGAACAAAGTCGAACGGATTATCTACTTGAATGACT
This sequence comes from Chloroflexota bacterium, assembly GCA_026389735.1. The sequence goes on from JAPLHH010000245.1 coordinate 1,516, forward strand.
TCCTCTGTAGAACTAAAGCCAAATATTTCCGCAACTGCTTGATTAGCCATCACTACCTTCATAGTTTCAGCGTCCAGAACAAGGGTACCAATGACTGAGCTAT
>JAPLHH010000116.1 GCA_026389735.1 Chloroflexota bacterium
ATGTGTCCCTGTAGATTGTGACATGTTTAGAATTAATCTTGAGATTGAGAGAAGGCGGTTAACCTCTGAGACAACTTTCCCATAAGCACATTGGCTGTTTCTATCCCGTCGACTATACGTGCAAAATCTGGCCCGCCCAGTAAGGCCTGCCCGCCGCCACTGACAAAATCTGCTGCTGCGTCGGCTATTTTGATACAGCTCGAAAGTACTTGCTCAAATTCATTCTTTGCCTCGCGTAATTCCTTTTCCTTGGGTTTAGATAGTTTTTTAGCTAGCTCCAACATTGGGCGCAGCTTCAATCCCTCCATCAAGTCCAACGGTGAAGCCGGCATGCCATCAGCACTCTTACTGGTAACAACGTTAATAATAGGAGACGCTTGTTCATACAGTGCCATAAATTCAGATTGCCATTCGCTTTTTTCCGCTTCCAGCTTACCTGATTTCACCGGTGCAGTGATTTTTTGCTTCTCCGGTTTGCCTGCCTCCACAACTTTCTGCTTCTCCGAATTGCCTAACGCTGGCCTTCCTTGCTTCTGAACCGGTGGCGCTATTATGGGGCTCTCAGCCCGCTTTTCCCAACAATTGCGACATATCGGATGAGTCCCGGTCACATAATTGCATTCGTTGCAGACATACTGCTTACATCTGGAGCACAAATTAACCGCATCTGCTCCCGGATGATAGAAACACCTTATCACCGCTCCGGCATCGTCCAATAAGATTGGCATCTTTAACCTCTCCTGACTGACTGTCTTCTCTACCACTTTTTCTTCTTCATGAGGTTCTTCCGGGGCAGTTTTAGCATCACTATATTCAAGCTCTTGCGGTTGCAAGTTATCATTTGCACCGATTGGATTTCTCTCAGACCAGTTCATTAGACCTCCTGTCCGTTTCTGTTGCCGGTATGTGCTATTAAAATTATACGCTAACTCAACGCAAAATAGAAAACCGCAGATTCATTGAACAGGACACCAAGCTCATAGCATGTAGCCACGAGGCTTTAGCCTCCCAAATCAATTAATAACATGTAGCTGCGAGGCTTTAGCCCCGCAGAGCCCGACCAAAGTGTCGTGGCTCACATAGGATACCACCCCCGCGCGACCTTAAAAGATCACGGCTACATGAGTGGTAATAGAGCAAGACCCTAAAGGGTCGTGACTACATTAGCTGGTGCATACCTGCGCCAGATACTACCAAGACAAGATTTTCGTCAATCTAACGGTTTGATAGTTTTACGTACGGTAATTGAGACTTGCAGGGACAGACTTTCAGGTCTGTCCATCTTCTAATATGACCTATCCGCCGAAAGGACTAGGAAAAGTGGCTACTAACCGCAGCCGTTAGTCTTAAGACCATTCTACGACCCAAAATCATACCTGTGCCTGATTCACTTCAAGCCATATAAAGTAGATAATAGACATAGAAGTCAATAACTAAACTAATTCAGCATTAAATCGTTATAAATAGTAGAGAGGCAATAAGGAGGCAAGTAAAATGAAGAAAATAAATAAACTGACCGCCGTTATCTCTCATGACAAACAGCTCGTGAGCCTGTTCAGCGGTATGGTTCTTTCCTGTATAGGACTGCTGAGCGTGGCCATTACCGCCTGTATCTGGTATCTGTAATTAATAGCCTAA
>JAPLHH010000277.1 GCA_026389735.1 Chloroflexota bacterium
GCCACGTCGCTTAGGCTTCTCGCGATGACAATAAACACCTGCACTATATATAGACATAAATAGCCAACTACCCTATAATTAGTAATCCATTGAGGCATGTCATCCATGACTGACTCACGAACGAAAGCTAGCTTCGATTTATCGATTCCCGAACTGGAGAAGATGGCCAGGCAGCTGCGTCGTCATGTCATCACCATGATAGCCACGGCGGGCAGCGGTCATCCTGGCGGCTCTCTTTCTGCTGCTGACATCGTCACTGCTTTGTACTTCAAGGTCATGCGCCACGACCCAAAGAACCCGCAGTGGCCTGACCGCGACCGATTCGTCCTGAGCAAAGGGCATGCCGCCCCCATCCTTTATGCCGCCCTGGCGGAATGCGGCTACTTCCCCGTGGAAGAACTCTCCACGCTGAGGAAGCTGGACAGCCGCCTGCAGGGGCACACTGACAGAACGCTGACCCCTGGGGTGGAGATGTCAGCCGGTTCTCTGGGGCAGGGCTTGTCTTACGGCATCGGTATTGCCCTGGCTGGCAGGCTTGATAAGCGTGATTATCAGGTATATGTCCTTCTCGGCGATGGGGAGTGTGAAGAAGGGCAGGTCTGGGAGGCGGCTATGTTTGCCCCACATCATGGAGTGGGTAATCTGACGGCTATCGTCGACCACAATGACCTGCAGCTTAGTGGCCGTGTCTGCGACATTATGGGCATTGAACCGCTGACCTATAAATGGCGTGCCTTCAACTGGCATGTACTTGAAATAAACGGGCATGACATGGGGGAGATACTGAAAGCTTTGAAAAAAGCCCGGGAAATAAAGGGAAAGCCGACGGTAATCATTGCTCACACGGTTAAGGGCAAGGGTGTTAGCTTTATGGAGGGAAATGTAGATTTTCACGGCAAAGCGCCCACCGCACAGGAGGCTGAGATAGCCTTGAAGGAGCTGGCATGACGGCTTACGCAGAGTTATCCACCAGGGAAGCTTATGGCAGAGTCCTGGTGGAGCTGGGCCAGGAATATAAAGATATAGTTGTCCTTGATGCTGACCTGTCCCCCTCGACGATGACCAAATACTTCGCCGAGCAATACCCTGAGCGGTTCTTCCAGTGTGGTTTAGAAGAGCAGAACATGATGAGCATTGCCGGCGGGTTTGCCGCCTCGGGGAAAATGCCATTTGTCAGCACCTTTGCTGTCTTCGCTGCCTGCCGCTGTTTTGACCAGGTCAGGATATGCATTGCCCAGCCGAAGCTTAATGTGAAGATTGTAGCTACACATGGTGGCATTACGGTCGGTGAAGATGGCGCTTCACATCATGCCATCGAAGACCTGGCGCTTTATTGCTCCTTGCCCGGGTTTAATGTCGTCGTGCCGGCTGATGGTATCGAGACGGCTGAAGCGGTAAAGGCGGCCGCAGCTATCACTAGCCCGTTCTATATCCGGCTGGGCCGTCCCAAATTACCGGCAGTTAATACCGATGGCTATCGCTTCAGTTTGGGCAAGGCGGTGACGTTAAGGGATGGTAAAGATGCCACAATTATCGCCTGCGGCATAATGGTTTCCAAGGCTTTGGAAGCCGCCAACTCGCTGGCGTCGCAGGGTGTGGACTGTCGGGTGCTAAATATGTCCACCCTAAAGCCGCTGGATGAAGGCGCAATTATCGAGGCAGCTACGCAGACAGGGGCTATTGTGGTTGCCGAGGAGCATCTGCTTCATGGTGGCCTGGGCAGCCAGGTGGCTCAGGTGGTAGTCAGAGAAAAGCCGGTGCCCATGGACTTCATCGGCATCAAAGACGTCTACGCCAAGTCAGGCAAGCCCGATGAACTCTTCCAGAGGTATGGCCTCACCGCCGAAGCCATT
>JAPLHH010000137.1 GCA_026389735.1 Chloroflexota bacterium
GCTTTCGCCGCACTGCCTCAGTTAATTGCCCTCCCTCGTCATAGCCTACGTATCCCGGAGGAGCACCAACCAGCCGAGCCACAGTATGTCGCTCCATAAATTCGGACATATCGAGACGTATCATGGCATCTTCACTACCAAACATAAACTCGGCTAGAGCCCTTACCAGCTCAGTTTTACCCACCCCTGTTGGCCCAAGGAAGATAAGGCTACCAATCGGGTGACGAGGCTCCTTTAAGCCGGCTCGGGCACGTCTCACCGCCTTGGACACGACATTTATAGCCTCGTCTTGGCCAACAATGCGGCGGTGCAAAGCCTCCTCCATTTGCAGCAGGCGACTGGACTCATCGGTAGTCAAGCGCACTACAGGGACTCCAGTCCACATACTGACCACCTCGGCGATATCTTCCTCGGTCACAACTGGCTTCTCCTGCTGCTGCTCTGCCTGCCACTTTTGCTCCAGGTTATTGATTTTGTCCACCAACTGAACTTCCCGATCGCGCAGCTCGGCAGCATGCTCATACTCTTTAGATGAAATGGCCGTGTCTTTATCCTTGCGCACAGCCTCCAGAGCACGCCTGGCTTCAGTCAAACCGATAGGTACCCCACCTCGCATAATACGCACTCGAGATGAAGCCTCATCCATTAAATCAATAGCCTTATCGGGCAAGAATCGGTCTGGTATATATTTAGCGGCTAAGGAGACCGCAGCCTGCAAAGCTTCATCGCTTATAGTTAACTTGTGATGCTCTTCATAACGCGCCTTAATGCCTCGCAGTATATCCAGAGTCTGCTCCACAGTCGGCTCAGCCACCATTACCGGCTGAAAACGACGCTCTAACGCAGCATCTTTCTCAATATACTTGCGGTAATCATCCAAGGTGGTGGCGCCAATACACTGGAGTTCACCTCGGGAAAGCGACGGTTTCAAGATATTGGAGGCATCAACAGCACCCTCAGCAGCACCCGCACCAACTATGGTATGCAGCTCATCCACAAAAATCACACAATTGCCAGCGCTTTTTATCTCGTCGATTACCTTCTTCAGCCTTTCTTCAAATTCACCGCGATATTTTGTGCCAGCTACCAACGAGCCTATATCAAGAGTCAAGAGTCGCTTGCCCTGTAACGTCTCAGGAACTTCACCTGCCACAATTCGATGTGCCAAGCCTTCAACGATCGCCGTTTTGCCGACACCTGGTTCACCTATAAGCGCCGGGTTGTTTTTCGTGCGACGGCTTAGTATTTGGATAACCCGCTCAATCTCCTTGTTTCGGTTAATAACAGGATCAAGCTTTCCGGCTCGAGCCGCACCAGTTAGATCGATTCCAAGCTGGTCTAAGACCGGTGTCCGAGCAGTACCTCGAGCTACAGCACGGGGTTGAGATGCTCCTTGGCTTAGAATACTTTTTATCTCAGCCTGAGCTTTCTCGAAGGTGACACCAAAGCTCTCCAAAACACCAACAGCTGCACCATCACGATCACGCAGAAGACCTAACAGGAGATGCTCAGTGCCTATATAGTTATGGTTCAAGCGGCGAGCCTCGTCAACCGCAAGCTCAATGACCCTCTTTGCTCTGGGAGTAAGCCCAACCTCGCCGATTGCAGACCTCTCCCCCCGCCCCACCACGAACTCCACAGCAGCTCGTATTTTATTCGGGAGCACACCCAAGTTACCTAAGACTTTACTAGCTACACTTTCCTCTTCAGCTATAAGACCCAGTAATATATGCTCAGTATCAATGTAATTGTGTCCGAAACGCTGCGCTTCTTCTTGGGCATGGGTTAGGGCTCGACGAGCTCTCTCTGAGAATTTTTCAAACCTGCTGGCCATATTCGTCCTTGTCCTTTATATCTCTTGCTGGTCGCTCAACCGACACCGCTAACTAAAATTATAAGGCGTTTGGTTTAACGTGTCAAAGCTTCTTGATATTTGGGGTACTGTGTTTTGCATAAAGAAGAGCTAACTTCAAAGGGCTTAGAAAAAACCTCTGGCAGTGGCATATTTTCCCAAGGAGTTGCCCCCCTAGTATCGTCTGCGCTGAGGCGTTTCACTTCCGTGTTCGGGATGAGAACGGGTGGTTCCACCTCGCTCTAACCACCAGAGGATGAAAGCCTACTGATAATATACAGCTAAAAGTCTTTTTTGTCAAATAAAGCTACCGACTTGACGATAACATCTGCCAATGCTATTCTTAAAACTAAACCTGATTCTTTAAGCGAGGTATAGACATGAATTACGAACGTGAATTACTCAAAGGCAACACAGATTCTTTGCTCCTGTGCCTGATTAATCACCAGCCAATGTATGGCTACCGGATCATAAAAGAACTAGGAAAAAGAAGCAATGGCTACTTTCAATTCAAGGAAGGCACTCTCTATCCAGCGCTCCACCGCCTGGAAAAAGCCGGGCTTGTTCAGGGTAAATGGCAGCAACTGCCGGGCGGCCAAGAAAGGCGCTACTATTACATAACACAAAAGGGACAAAAAGCTCTGGCTGAAAGACTAACTGTCTGGCAAGACTTCGCTACAGCCGTGGCTTTAATTATGCAACCAGCAACCAGTTAAAAGCAATGCCGACTAAGTTAAACTATACAGATAGTCTCAAAGACTATCTAAGGCTCGATCCCACAATCGAAAGCAATGTGGTGCGGGAGCTTAATGCACACCTTGAGGACAAAAGCCACGAATTATTAGAATCCGGGCTCTCCGAAAAAGAAGCCACTGCAACTGCGGCAAAGCTTTTAGGTTCTCCACGAATCGTTGCTAAACAAATGTACGAGGTATATAGCCAGGGTAGTTGGCGTCAAGCTCTTTTCGCTGCCCTGCCCCATCTTTTAGTTGCCGCACTCTTCGCTATGCATTGCTGGCAAAATACCTTTTGGCTAGTTGGAATGTTAGGTGCAATTACTGGCTCTGTAATTTATGGTTGGTGTCACGGTAAGCCAGCTTGGTTATTCCCCTGGCTGGGTTATTGCCTAATTCCGGTAATAGCTGTTGGCATCCTATTGATATATTTACCTGGCGGCTGGGCTTGGTTCGCTGCCACTGCTTACATTCCCTTAGCTCTACTCGTCATATTCTCCGTAACCAAGCCAACTATCAAAAAAGACTGGCTGTTTGCCTCATTAATGCTGCTTCCTATCCCTATAGTGCTAGGTTGGATGCTAGCGCTAGAATTAGAAGATAAACTTATATGGCAAGAGCAACTTTATGAGTTCGCCTCTCTGATTGCTTTGAGCTTTGCAGTGTTGGCGCTAACCGTAGCCACTTTCATCCGCATCAGACAGCGTTGGGCCAAAGTCGGAGCTCTATTAACCCTGGAAGTGCTGACCCTGATAATAATAGGCCTGGGTGGCAAGAGTGCTATTGGCTTCGGCGGATGGCTAATCCTCGCGTTATTAGCCTTACTACTTCTTCTTGGTCCAGCACTGCTGGAACGAAAAATAAGAGAGGCTGACCGGAAACCACTAAAGCTATCCAATAAATCAACTCGCTGACTTTTATCGTTCAAACCGGCAAGGCGAAATTAAAAAGAAAAGAGCTATTTCTACCTCCAAATTCCACGCTTTGATTGTCTGGCTTCTTTTTCCATAGCTTCCAAATAAACCTGATATTTAACATCAGGCGGATAGGCTATAGCCCAGGCACAACCTTGCCTTACCATCTCGGCATTGACGAAGTCATCGCCAATATAAACGTAGCGCAGTAATCTTCCATAGCTATCTTTATCTGAAATATCTCTCTCCAGCCTAACGTTCTTGCCCGCTACCAGCCCTTCATTTATCTGTTTCGCTTCCAAATAATAGAATTCACCGCTCTCAGGGGCATCGATGCCAATATAACGCACATGATAACCACCTTCAATAATAATAGTATCGCCATCGATAACTCTGGTCACCGTAGTCGTGCCAGATGGCTTCTGGCAAGCTAATGACAGCAATGAAACGACCAAGAGGAGCAGGATGGCAGATCCGCTTCTAAAGCTCATTTTGCTTTAAGTCCAACGGCTCTTTTATACTGCTGACCAGCAACAGGAAGGGAAAATACCTAGTAACCTTTACCAAAGGCTTGACTGAGACGACTGCCCCTTCTTATAAGCAACTCCCAGGTGTTCGCAGGCAAGCCTGGTGGCTACTCTACCGCGAGGTTTCCTCTCTAGGAATCCTAATTGAAGAAGATATGGTTCGTAAACATCCATTATAGTATCTGCTTCCTCACTGATAGAAGCAGCAATAGTTTCCAGTCCGACTGGCCCACCATCGAATTTTTCAATTATAGTGCGCAGAACCTTGTGGTCTATCTCATCCAAACCAATACGATCTATCTCTAATTTGGAAAGTGCTTCAATGGCAACAGATTCGGTAATCACCCCATTCGCCATTACTTGAGCATAGTCACGTACTCGTTTGAGAATCCTATTAGCTACTCGTGGTGTCCCTCGAGCTCGACAGGCAATTTGACTGACGCCGGGCTCGTCTATATCTATCTTGAGGATACTTGCTGAACGTCTTAAGATCTCCCTTATAGCCGGTTCATCATAGAAATCAAGGCGATAAACAGCACCGAATCTGTCCCTCAGAGGCGGGCTCATCAAGGCATAGCGTGTGGTAGCTCCAATCAAGGTAAAACGAGGTAGACTTAAGCGTAAACTCCTGGCACCTGGCCCCTTACCAAGAATTATATCTATGGCAAAATCTTCCATTGCCGGATAAAGTATTTCTTCTACCGGGCGGCTGAGTCGGTGAATCTCGTCAATAAAAAAACCATCGTTTTTTTGCAGATTAGTCAGGACAGCTGCCAAATCTCCGGGACGCTCTATAGCTGGCCCCGAGCTAACTCTGATATTGACTCCCATTTCAGCAGCGATAATGTAGGCTAATGTAGTCTTTCCTAAACCGGGTGGCCCATAAAGAAGAATATGGTCTAAAGGTTCTCCGCGTTTCTGAGCAGCTGCAATAGCTATCTCGAGGTTACCCTTAACCTTCCCCTGTCCGATAAAATCACTCAGACGTCTGGGGCGAAGATTAGTGTCCAGTGAAACATCATCAGCGCTGGGCTTACCTGATATTATCCGTGTCTTTACTTCCTTTTCTCTCATTGCTCAGGAAGTCAACCAAGACTTATTTGCAATTATATCACATCAAGTATCAGCAAACTAAAGCCAATAGAAACGGGCGATTAATAGAAAAATCCTCGCTTGATGGCGAGGATTTTTGAAACCGCAAGTTCTAACTTAATATAAATTATCCCTAGCCTCTAGCTCAGGTGAGCAGCTTTTCCTCCGGCACCACTGAAACATCGACTTGTGGAGCTACTGCTTCACCTTCCTCAGCCGTGGGTAAAGCCTGAGATGGAATAAGTTTACCGATAATTACGTTTTCCTTTAGCCCGAGAAGCCTATCTGTTCTCCCCCAAATTGCCGCTTCAGTAAGCACTCTCGTAGTTTCTTGGAAAGACGCAGCAGCTAACCAACTACTTGTACTTAACGAAGCACGAGTAATCCCGAGGAGAACAGTTTGAGCGGTAGCTGGTTCACCCCCTTCAGCCAAAACCTTAGCATTTATACTCTCGTACTCAAAGCGATCGACCAGGTCTCCGGAAAGAAGCTCGGTGTCACCCGGGGATTCGACACGCACTCGTCTAAGCATCTGGCGGGCAATAATTTCGATATGTTTATCATTAATGCTTACGCCCTGCGAGCGATAGACCTTTTGCACCCCTTCAACCAAATACTGCTGCACTGCTTCCCTCCCCATAATACGTAGAATATCCTGTGGATCAACAGCACCATCAATTAACTGGTCTCCAGCTTTCACCCTACCGCCTGATTTAATACGAATGTAGCTTCCGGAGGGAATTATATACTCTCGCTCTTCCACCTCTTCATATTTGATATAGAGGTGACCATCCTCAACAACTACATTACCAGCAACTCTAGCTATCACCGGATGCTCTTCAATAACTGCTGGTTTCTTGCTTTTGGTTGGTTTTTTAGACAACTTAGGTGCTAGAGTAGCAAGGCTTGTTCCGGCCTCGACCCGCTGCCCATTACTTACAACCACCTCCGCTCCCGATGGCAACGTATATTCATCTAAATATGATTCAGAACTGGTGACTCTGATTTTCCGCACATCTTGAGTCTCAATTACCTCTGCAATACCATCTATTTCAGAAAGAACAGCCAATCCTTTTGGCACCCTGGCTTCAAACAGTTCCTCTACCCGTGGTAAACCACTGGTAATATCAGCCCCAACTACACCTCCTGTATGGAAGGTGCGCAATGTAAGCTGAGTGCCCGGCTCCCCAATACTTTGGGCGGCAATAATGCCTACTGCAGTGCCAGTTTCCACTAGCCCTATTCTGGCAAGATCGCGTCCGTAGCAGTATTGGCAGATACCACGGCGGGAATGGCAACTAAGCGGTGACCTCACATATACTTGGTTAATACCAGCCTCGGTAATTCGTTTTGCCTTTTCCTCGTCAATTTCCTCATTCCTGCGTACAATAATCTCACCCGTACCCGAATCAGTAATATCAGCTGCAGCTAAACGCCCGACTAACCGCTCACTGAAGGGAGCTAACAATTCTTTCTCAGTTTTCTCAAATAGCCAAATACCCTCTTCAGTACCACAATCTTCTTCGAATATGATCAAATCTTGAGCCACATCAACAAGGCGGCGGGTAAGATAACCAGCATCTGAAGTCCTCAAAGCAGTGTCAGCCAATCCTTTGCGAGCCCCGTGAGTTGATATAAAATACTCCATCACCGAGAGCCCTTCACGAAAGCTTGACTTAATAGGGAATTCGATTATCCTTCCTGCAGGATCAGTCATTAAACCTCGCATACCAGCCATTTGCCTGATTTGCGAAATATTTCCTTTCGCCCCTGAGGTTGCCATCATATATATACCGCCATAGCGGTCCAAGGATTGGGAGATGGTTTCTGTGATTTTATCCGTAGTCTCTGTCCAGACTTGAATTGCACTGCTGTAGCGCTCATCCTCGGTTATCAGCCCTCGGTTAAACTGGCTTTCGATAACAGCTATTTTCTCATCACCCTCTTCAAGAAGCTTTGCTTTATTCCGAGGTACCTCGATGTCCTTCGCAGCAATGGTGGTGCCCGATTTAGTAGCATATTCGAAGCCGAGCTGCTTAAGATTGTCAAGCATAGTGACGGTGGGGGCACTTCCCAACAAACGATAGCAGTCTAACACCAAGCGCTTCAAAGTAGCTTTGTCTATTACTTGATTATAGAATCTGAATTCAGGAGGTAAAACCTCATTGAACAAAATTCGACCAACACTGGTCTTTAATCTCTGTCCATCTCCATCTTTGCTTCTTGCCTCTATTTCAGCATCAAAGCTGACAATTCCTAATTCATAGGCCAGATTAGCTTCTTCAAAATCGCAAAAAACCATCCCCTCGCCCTTAGCCCCAGGTCTAGTATTGGTGAGATAATAACAACCCAGAACCATATCCAAAGTTGGCGTCATTGCCGGCTCGCCGCAACTCGGCAGCAACATGTTATAGATGCTAAGCATCCTATCTCTAGCCTCTTTCACTGCCGCCCGAGAAAGGGGCACATGAACCGCCATCTGGTCACCATCAAAATCAGCATTAAAGGCAGCACAAACTAAAGGATGGATCTGGATAGCACTGCCATCAATAAGCACGGGCTCAAAAGCTTGGACACTCAATCTATGCAATGTTGGAGCTCGGTTAAGCAACACCGGGTGCTCTTTAACCACTTCTGCCAGAATATCCCACACCTCGGGTCTAGCTTTCTCCACTTGTCTTCGAGCACTCTTGATATTATGAGCATAGCCTTGCTCGATCAACTGACGCATAATAAAAGGCTTGAACAACTCCAAGGCCATGCGCTTGGGCAAACCACATTGATGGAGTTTTAAATCAGGGCCAACAACGATAACTGAACGACCACTATAGTCTACTCGTTTACCCAAAAGGTTCTGGCGAAAACGACCCTGTTTACCTCGAAGCATGTCAGACAGCGATTTTAATTTATGAGTGCCGCTCATTATCGGCACTCGTCCCTTTCGCCCGCTGTCAATAAGTGCATCCACGGCCTCTTGAAGCATACGCTTTTCATTGCGAATGATAATTTCTGGAGCCCCTAAATCAATCAGTCGCCTGAGACGATTATTGCGATTGATTACACGTCGGTAAAGATCATTAAGGTCGCTGGTGGCGAATCGGCCTCCATCTAACTGGACGATGGGTCGAAGCTCCGGGGGTAATACTGGGAGCACAGTCAATATCATCCACTCAGGCTTATTGCCACTGCGCCAGAAAGCTTCAACTACCCGCAATCGCTTGCTGGCCTTCTTGCGCCGTTGCCCTGAACTCGACCGGACTTCTTCAATGAGTTCCCGACGCAACTTTTCAAGATCAATGCCTTTAAGAACACCAAGGATAGCCTCCGCTCCCATACCTATTTCAAAAAAGTTGCCGAATTCCTGCTTAAGCTCTTGATATTGGTTCTCTGTAAGAAGCTTCAGCGGTTGCAGATTCTCTAGTTCTGACATTTTATCGTGGAACTCGTCTCCAAGTTCACCTCTTTTATCAACAAACTCGCGTCGTAGATGATTTATCTTTTCTAAAGCTTCTTGGTCTGGATCCGACTGAACTTTCGCTTCTATCTCCGCAACCTGATTCTCTAACAACCGCCCTCCCTCAGCAATCTGCTGTGAGAGCCTCGCTTTAAGTTCTTTAATCTTTTCATCACGCGCCGATTCATTAACCGAGGTAACAATATATTGCGAAAAGTAAAGTACTCGCTCCAGGTTTCGGGGGGATACATCAAGAAGCAATGCCAGCCGACTGGGCACCCCTTTAGCAAACCAAATATGAGCCAGCGGAGCAGCCAACTCGATATGGCCCATACGCGTCCGGCGTACCCTCGAATGCTCTACCGTAACTCCACATCTATCACAGGTAATACCACGATAGCGTATCTTCTTATACTTCCCACAATAACATTCATAATTCTTAGTTGGTCCGAAAATTCTTTCACAGAAAAGCCCGTCTTTTTCCGGTTTTAAAGTTCGATAATTGATTGTTTCAGGCTCAGTTACCTCGCCATAGGACCAGCTTTTAATTTGCTCTGGCGAAGCCAGTGAAATACGGACAGCATTAAAATCATTAACCTCAGCCATCTATCTCCTTTAGCTCAAACCTTTGAGCTTAGTTCCAATTTTC
>JAPLHH010000248.1 GCA_026389735.1 Chloroflexota bacterium
GACCCCGAGAGTGAGCTCCTGATTACGGTGGGCGTCAGCGAGGGCCTGGACCTCGCCTGCCGTGCCATCCTCGACCCGGAGGACGAGGTCATCATGCCCGACCCCTGCTACGTTTCCTATAACTCCTGCGTAGTGCTGGCGGGGGGCAAGCCGATTATGGTGCCCACCAGCGAAAAGAATAATTTCGAAATCAGCGCCGCCGACATCGAGGCGCAGATTAACGATAAGACCAAAACCATTATGCTCGGCTATCCGGCCAATCCCACCGGAGCCGTCATGCCCCGGGACAAGCTGGAGCCAATCGCCGAAGTCGCCCGCCGCCATAACCTGCTCATAATATCCGACGAGATTTACGGGCGGCTGGTCTACGGCGTGGAGCATACCTGCATCGCCACCCTGCCCCACATGAAGGAGAGCACCATCCTGCTGGGCGGCTTTTCCAAAGCCTACGCCATGACCGGCTGGCGCCTCGGCTATGTCGCCGCCAGTAAAGAGGTCATCGCCGCCATGTTCAAGATTCACCAGTACACCATAATGTGCGCGTCCACTATGGCGCAGGTCGCCGCCATCGAGGCGCTCAAATCGGGCGAGAACGACGTTGCCGCCATGGTCGAGGACTATAACCGCCGAAGGCTTTTTATGGTCAAGGGGCTGCGTAAAATCGGGCTGCCCTGCTTCGAGCCCAGGGGGGCCTTTTACGCTTTTCCATCAATAAAGAGCACGGGACTGACCTCGGAGGAGTTCGCCGAAAAGCTGCTCATGGAGGAAAAGGTCGCCGTCGTGCCCGGTGACGCCTTCGGGCGGTGCGGGGAGGGCTATGTCCGCTGCTGCTACGCCACCTCGCTGGCCGATATCGAGGAGGCTCTTAGCCGGATGGGGCGGTTTGTGGAGAGGCACAGGAAGAGCTAACGCCCAGGCTACTGAGCCACAACGCGATTGTATTTTACCCTTAATGGTATCCTAGTTAGAAGAGAATCATCGAAATATACATTAAACCAATATAGACCTTCCATTGTAAAAGTAAAAAGCATATTAATAATTTGGTTAACTCCACGCTCTTCGCCTTCCATCTGAACGCTTCGTTTATGAGGAGGCTTGAGTTCACCAGAAGGTAGTTCTGGGATAGTTTTGAGTTCATGCCGCCCCCGGGCGCGCCCTGATTTAAGCATTATTACCAGTTTCATGGGATAGGTCACAGCTGGCATTTCCTCAGGCGCATCAGGACGTGCCTCTGTGTGAGTTACTGTGTCTATTATTCGTATTAATGATAGTGCTCCTGTCTTATCTTCAATCACCTGGTCACATAGCCCTGCCATTTGTATATAAGGACCCTGTTCGAACTGCATAGTTAACCCCCTCAGTTATTACTAGCCAACCACTTCCATGTTAAACGGTTAGCTTTTCTAGTTCTTGTATCCCCCCTATGACCTTAGCTATCTCTGCTTCTTTAAAGTCAGTATCCCGAGCCCATATAGTGACCAAAAGCGAAGGGTCAGGATAAGGTAAAAGCGTAGTAGTACCTGTAGTAAGACTAAACCCAAGTATTGCCAAAAGGCTGCCAACTCTCCCCAACGTCGGGTTTGCTTCTCCCCCTTCCAGCTTAGCTATATATCCTTGAGATACACCAGCCATATTAGCAAGTTCTTTTTGCGTTATTCCTAATTTCACCCTTGCTTGCGCTAAAGTGAGTGCGAAGCTTGATTTTGCCTGTGCTGCACCGAATTCTTTTGCAAACTCTGGGTCACGAAGGTTTTGCTCTAAGTCATCTCTAAATACCCTAGTCATAGGATTTGCCTCCAAGATTGATATTCATGAAGCCGAGAACGCGCTATATTAATCTCTCTTGTTTCCCGCTGTCTCTTTTTAGTAAATCCATGTAACAGAATAAAACTATTGCTTATTACTTCATGGTAGAGCGCGATACGACAACGTCCGCCTATTAGTTCATAGAAATCCTTATCTCTATTTTGAATGCGTTTCATCATGTTCGTTCGCAGAAGTATAAGTCCATATTCTTCAAGTCGACTGATCTTATCCATCATTACCGCCTTAGCTTTTATGTCCAAACTATCTAGCCATTCAGTAACAGGCTCATAGCCATCGGGGTCGCGGTAGTAATCAATATAGTACACGCTCAATTATAACCCCACAGGTAATATTTGTCAACATTGCATAGTCCATTATATAAAAATCCCCTCTCCTACTAAAGTGGGAAGGGCAGAATTTATGTAAACTCCCTTAATTTGTGATTTCGCTTGGTCTAATTGTAGCATTTGCATTCACAGTAAGAAACTTTAGGTTGTTGCGTAATGCCACTGGCCCAATCAAAGACGAGTTTGTAGAGACTTCCTTATTTCAGATACTCAGTTAGGGGTCATACCTAGTGCATCAACTGTGTCCTTAGGTTGCTCACAAAATCATTGGCAAACTGAAATGGGATAACCTCGATGTCTCCATCCGTTAGAATTCTTCTGGCTTCTGTTGTGCCAGCATATTCATTGCTATCTTGAGGTAGGGTATGCGTGATAGCATAAGCCTCAATGGAGTGATTTCCCCGTATCTGAGCAGCGTCTCTGACATCCTTGATGCGACCTCGGAGAATCATGGCTTGGTCTATTTTATGCTCCTCCTCAGAAGCATCCAATGCGAGGCTCTGATAGATGGAAATATTATGATTATCACTTCCAAAATCAAACTGCCATCCGTCCTCTTTTATCTTGCCAGGGAGAGTAAATTGGTACTGCACTAGTCGTGCTACAAGAAGTTGAGACTTATCAAAAAGCATATAAAGCTTGTTTCTGAGCCGAGCAGGACCAATTCTCTGTGGCTTTATTTCGTGGGGTCTTTCGGCAACAAAAGTATGGAATAGATGTTCCAATTCCTGAACTGGGTCAGTAGTTAACGTTCCCCTTGGTGCGGTGAACTGAAATCTGTTCCCATATTGAGCTGCCACCTCATCAAGGAATTGTGGTTCAATGACGGACTGGTGTTCTGGGGGTTCGGGAATAAACGGCAAGCCAAATGGATTAGAAAATGCCCCAATCTTATCGTTAAATTCTTTACAAAACGCTCTTAATAGATGAGCCTCTACTTCTGGTCGAGCCCACGTTATTCGCCTAAAGTCCGTTAAGAAACGAGATGCTATGAACTTGCGTGACGGACATTGCAATATCACTCCTATATTTAGAGGCTCATCACGGATGGGGTCTGAAACAAATTTGGCTATTACGTATCTACAAGCGTCCATTGTTCTTTCCCTCCTCGCTTCATGCAAAACTTGACTCTATGACTTGGCGTACCAACTTCTTGCGTTGCTGGAGAAAGTTAATCAAAGCTATCGCTTCCTGATGATTCAAGTTCCACTCATTAGGCACTGTAGATATTGTTGATTCTATTGTTTCGTCGGGAACTAGTTCTAGCGCATTTAGAAAAGACTGAAATGCAGATTTACCAATAACCAATGGCCTAAATAGGCGATTGTAACCACGTAGCTTCAATGTGTTTGTTTTACCTACAAGTTCATTGGCTGTCCAGTTGGATGAACCGATTTTGCCAAAATCTATCGCATACAATGTGTACCGTGAACGTAAAGGTCCCGGGCTAACCATGATATTTGAGAAATTCCTATCCCTATCGTCCCGATCGGGGTTATCAATCCATGTATCCATAACTATTATTCCTGGAATCGTATGAGCATTGTCCAAGTGTTCCATTTGATAACGGGTAGGATTGTTGTTTGCCCTCTCAATGTAATTGCTCCCAAACGATAACCCGGCCTGTATCTTTGTTGTAGTGCCCGGAACCACAATGCTCTCAATTTCCAATAGTTCTTCATCTAGAATTACTAGGCTACAGTCTGGGGTGGTTAAGCCCAGAAGCTTTGCAAGATTGGATGCTACCCATTCGTTCACCAATATTCTGAGCCCCTGCGGATTATTTTTATACTTCACCAACCACCGCTTGCCATCAGTTGTCTCAAACACTACCGGCTTGGAATTGCCACTCGATAATTTTGTAAGGTATGTCTTGGCTTGTCTAATAATAGGTTTCTGTCCATGCGATTCTCCTATTAGGGTGGCAAATGGCATCAGACTCCTCTCCTGTCGCCTTATTATACCACCCCCCATCTACCTATTACTCAGCGTGTTGCGTCTCACCTCCGTTTTGACTTATCACTGGAGTTGCTGGAATACGCCTTCATGCTCGATGTCATCTTAATATCCTTACCCACGGATGTAAGGCAGTCTATTATCATATCAAGGTCAGTACTGGGGCGAACAATGACTAAGACTGGTCCGTAACCGAACATGTCAACTTCACCCTCAAACCCGTCTTCAATCAACACCTTAGGGAGATAAATTATACCTGTTTTGGGGTTTATTTTTATCCGTGCTCTCATTGGTCACCTAGTTCTTGTATTTACCATTGATTATAAATGGTTAAACAGTGGTTTGTCAATGGATAAACGGTCGGTTATACATATTAGAAACGATAAAACTCTAAACGGAGTATTTTGCTTACCAACCACAACCGAGGCAAAACCTGAGTCAGAAAACACTTGACAAATTGTTCTCTATAGGCTTTGCAGCATGTTTAAGCAATCCTCCGTGTGCAAGCCCTTATATTACCGTTGCAGACGTGATTCCCATTAGCCTCAGCCAAAGCCGTGAGTGCGAGGGAAAGCACGCTCATAAGACAATGGAGCCTCACTTTCTGTAGTCCTCGGTGACAGTGAGAGTTTAACCTCCGATGGTCAATAAGCCGGGAAAATACTCTCTCGATTGAGCTTCTCTTGGAATATGTTTCAGCCCACTCTTCGCTATCCCGAGGAATCGTGCAATAGCGACGGTATTCCCAAAGTGGCCTTAGCCAAACTACTCTCAGCGAGCACTTATGGGAGAGAGGGCAAGTCAATTTCCCAGCTTTAGCCGGACAAACATATTTCATGCCCTTTTTCTTGTCATGCCCAAGCAGTAACAGCGACAGGTTGGCTTGGCAATGAGGCATTCCTGTTGCATCGAGAGTATACCTAGCATCTGCCTTTTTGCTATCACCTTTCATCTTTATGATGGGGATCGACCCAGAGTCATATATGGCTTTGTAATTGTAGCCAGCATCATATCCCTTGTCAGCGGCTATATGCCAAGGCTTAAACCAACTGAATTTGTTCTTAGCCTTATTCAGCAAGGGTATCAACTGGGTAACGTCCGCTTCCCTGGCATGAGTTACCTCAAAAGCTATGGGTAGTTCCCAGGCAGTACAGGTCAGAAGCTGGAGCTTAAATCCCCATCGCCAGATTTTGCGAATATTGCCTTCTTTAACCATGAAGCCCGCCTCAGGGTCGGACCTATCCTTCTTACCTGGGTTAGAGTGGCTTTTTACCGAGGTAGAGTCGATAGCAACCGTAATGCCGAAGTCCGGCAGACGCTTAGCAAGTTGGTCAACAATCCTGTCGGAAAACCTTTCGACTATATCTTGATGGCTCGCTAACGAACAGACAAATCGGTCAAAAGTTCGACGGTCAGGCAAAGGCTTATCCATATTAAAGCCACAAATCTCAACGAGGTCCGAGTGTCTTTCCAAGTGCCTGATTAGGTCATTGGTGCAGTCCATATTAAGAATGAAACTTAGTAAATACGCTCTCCATAGCGGCTCCATCAAGTAGCCCGAATCTAGGTGGTGTTTCATCCTCTGTAAGTCACGGCGCAGTTGTTCATCCGGCAGATGGCTTATAAGAGTTTTAAGTTCTTCTGATGCATTGTCGCCATTTCGTCTGCGATGCGCTTCGCCTATTAAGCATTGACGATAGGCAGCATTTGTTGTATCATTAAAAGTGATTGGGTGGTTCATGACTGGGCCTCCTAGTCACGCTCCCGTTTAGCTCTAACCGGCGGTGGGAGCGTTCCTTTTTTATGCTATTTTCTTTGTTCCTTCCCGTTAATTGATTCCCAATGGTTTTTAAGAGTGGTCTGATAAGCTGCTAGTCGGGCATCTAGTGCTTTAATGCGTTCTTCAGCTTCAGAGTGCCTTTGTTCCCAAAGTTTCCGTTCGCTTAGAACCTTATTAATGAGTTTTTGTATCCCCGATTCTGTATCACCGTTGTTAGCCATATCAGACTTATCCCTTTAATTCCATGTCGGTATCATCGTTTCCTTCGCCTATCTCCTCTCTTAGTTACGAGGGACTTATTCCAATAGGGTGAGTGGCATTTCGGACAGACGGCGGGAGATGGGATTCTAGGCACCCACTTGTGCCTGCATCTCTTACAAGTGAGGACTGGTAATTGAGAATACTTCTTTGCCATTTCGACCTCCCTTTCTGTGGCTTCTATTTCATGCCTTTATTGTAATGCATTTTGCACCACATGTCAAGCCCCCTATTGACTTTGTGGTGGATATTGCATTACAATATAACTATGAACAAACCTAAGGTTCTGCAAATACGGCTGACCGACTTAGAGAAACAGGGGTTTATGGAAGCTGCTGGATTGGCGGGGTTACCATTGTCTGCCTGGGTGCGAGAACGCCTCCGATTAGCTGCGATAAGAGAGCTTGAAAACGCCGGACGAAAGATTCCTTTTGTGAAGCCAATACATTTAGGGAAAACAGACTAAGTGACACTGAATATCGAGCACCAAATTGGGTTTGAGCAACTAGGGCTTGGCAGTATTCTCAAGCACAACCAACTGATAGTGCCACCGAACCAGCGTGATTACAGGTGGGATGAGAGGGAAGTCAAACAACTCTTTCAAGACCTAGCAGGGGCCATGAGTAGTGGAGACTACTTCCTTGGAACTATCGTAACCATTCCACGTGATGGTATCTTGGAGCTAGTTGATGGGCAGCAAAGATTGGCAACCATCTCAATATTGCTATCCGCAATCAGAGACTATCTGAAAGGCAAAGAGCCTGTGCTTGTCGAATCTGTGGACAACGATTTCCTCACTGGGATTGACCGGACTAGACGCAAACGTGTTCCGAAGTTGAGGCTAAACCTTGACGATAACGACTTGTTTAGTTGCATAGTAACTGGAGAAGGCGATATTGCCACAGTAGCCAAGGAGTCAAGAGAATCCCACCAATTGCTTCTACAGGCTCGGGAACTTGCGGCACAACACGTCAGCAATATAGTATCTACGTTTGATAAGAAAGACCACGGTGATGTGCTAAACCGATGGATAACTTATCTTGAGAAGCAAGCTC
>JAPLHH010000024.1 GCA_026389735.1 Chloroflexota bacterium
GGGTCACAGCTCTGGCGGCTCCGGTGGTTGTCGGGACTAAGTTTATAGCTGCTGACCGTGCCCGGCGCAGGTCTTTGTGAAACATGTCGAGAAGCCTTTGGTCGTTGGTATAAGCGTGAATCGTGGATAGCAATCCCTTGCTCACCCCGAAATTGTCATGTAATACCTTGACAACTGGAGCGATGCAATTGGTGGTGCATGATGCGTTGGAAATAATGCGGTGCTGTGCAGGATTGTACTTGTCCTCGTTTACGCCCAGAACAATGGTTATATCCTCGCCTTTAGCCGGCGCTGAGATGATGACCTTTTTGGCTCCGCCCTGAAAATGGGCAGATGCTTTAGCGGCATCGGTAAAGAGGCCGGTGGACTCGATTACTACATCCACCCCGTAGTCTTTCCACGGAATCTTGCTCGGGTCACGCTCGGCCAGGACTTTTGTCTTCCTGCCGTCAACCACTATAGAATCATCTTTTGCCTCTACCTTTCCGGGGTAAATACCATAAGTGCTGTCGTACTTGAGCAGATGGGCGTTGGTCTGAGCGTCAGTAAGGTCGTTGACCACCGCCACCTCAAGCTTGTCGCTGTAATGCTGGCTTATCGCCTTAAAAGCCAGTCTGCCGATACGTCCAAAGCCATTGATACCAATTTTAGCTGCCATTTGTTCCTCCTCCTTGCGTTATTTATCGTCATTGCGAGGAGCATAGCGACGTGGCAATCTATCCCCTCTCCCTTGAGGGGAGAGGGTCAGGGTGAGGGTGATATGAGCTTGCTTCGCCTTCGGCTCGCAATGACAGAATTACTAGACACTCCCATTTTGTTTGAATTCTCAAGGCTCATAATGCCATCTAGGATTTCTTATTATAACTCACCTTCACCTTAGTTCCAATGCCGCCTCTTATATTCCACTCTGCCAGGATATCCATTCTTCTGGGCTTAACGGCATTGACCAGGTCATCAAGTATCCGGTTGGTTGCCTCCTCGTAGAATATTTCCACCATCCTGTAGCTTGCCAGGTAAAATTTGAGCGACTTCAACTCGATTATATGCTTATCGGGAACATATTTTATGGTAAGCGTAGCGTAGTCGGGCTGTCCCGGGTTGAGCGGACAGAGGCAGGTGAACTCGCTGGTAGCCATTTCCTCCTCATACTCCCTATCGGGGTAAGGGTTGGGCATGGCTATCAGCAGCTCTTTCTGGGGATTAGCCTTGTATTCAAGCTTGAGGCTCCGCACCTTTTTCTTAAGCTTATCCATTACCCTTAGCCTCCAGCGTAGTAGTAGTCGACTTTTTCTTTAGCTACTTTATCTGCCTTGCCTTTAATTACCAGTAGCTTAAGATGGGCTAAGGTCTCCATAACAGCCAGTCGCTTATCGAAGGTAGACAACTTATCGAAAGCAACCGCCTCGCCGCTGGGCATCCAGGGGATCTCGGTAGCTATTTGATAGGCAGTCTTCATGTCGTTTTCTATAACTCTCGTTATAACTAATTGCCGTTGTTCGTGATGATGAAATAGTTCACCTAGCCTCAGCTTGAAGCCGCTGAAAACGGAGCCATGTCCCGGGAAGATGAAATTGACTTCCAGCTTTGCCAGAGCCTCAAATGAATCGAAGAGGTCGCCCAGCGGGTTTTCCCCGGATTGCGGATGAAGACCGACATGAGGGAATATATCAGGCAGGATATGGTCGCCGGAAAAAAGGAACTTCCGTTTCGGTTCATAGAGGCAAATATGACCGGGCGAATGTCCTGGAGTCAACAATACTTTGAGCTCCGAGGAGCCGACGGATATCTTATCTCCATCCTTTAGCTTGACATCGGGCGAAACCATGCCTGCGAATTGCCGCACTGCCATCGAGGCTTCAGTGAATTCGGGCAGCTCGTCCTCAGGAACTCCGTTACATTCGAAAAGATGCCTTACCGCCTTTAACAGTTTACCCGTCTTCACATATCGCGAATCAAGAAATTTTTCTTCAATGTCGCTGAACGCCACCGTAGCCCCGGACATCTGTTTCAGCTTGTCAGCCAGGCCATAATGGTCGGGGTGAATGTGAGTAACCACAATCTGAGTGATATCTTTAAATCCGAAGCCGCTGAATCGCAGGCCATCCCGCAAGGCGGCAAAGGCCTCAGGGGTATCAAAGCCGGTGTCAATCAACAGATTGCCATTGCTGCCTTCTACCAGATAGGCATTGATGTGGTCTAAGGCTCCCGCTGGTAGCGGTAATTTTATCTGGTGAACTCCTTGAACTATTTCCATTTTTGTCCTCCTAGGCTGAAAGTATTTCCTTGCCAGCGAAACGGGCGTCAGTTCCTAGTTCCTCTTCTATCCTGAGCAGGCGATTGTATTTGGCTACTCTCTCGCTGCGGCAGGGAGCGCCGGTTTTTATTAAGCCGGAGCCAACGGCAACTGCCAGGTCAGCTATCGTGGTATCTTCGGTCTCGCCGGAGCGATGGCTGATTATGGTTGTCCAGCCAACCTGTTGCGCTCTTTTTACTGTGGCCAGGGTTTCGCTGAGTGTGCCTACCTGATTTGGCTTTATGAGGATAGCATTGGATGCCTTTTGGGCAATGCCTCGTTCCAGCCGTTCGAGGTTGGTGGTGTAGAGGTCATCGCCAACCAGTTTAATCTTCTTGCCTAACTTAGAGGTCAGTGATACCCAGCCTGACCAGTCATCCTCATCCAGCCCATCTTCAATACTGACGATGGGATAGCTCGATACCCATTTGGCATAATAGGTAATCATTTCATTGCTGGTGAGAGTTGCCCCATCTTTAGATAAGATATATTTGCCATTATCGTAAAAGCTGCTCGCCGCAGGGTCTAAAGCAATGAAGCAATCGTCGCCAGCTTTGTAGCCGGCAAGGTCAATTGCTGTCAGTATCAGCTCTACTGCTTGCTTGTTGGAAGCCAGTGACGGCGCAAAGCCGCCCTCATCACCGACGTTAGTATTCAGCCCTTTGACTTTGATGACCTTCTTAAGATCCTGGTAGATTTCAGTCCCCATCTGAAGCGCCTGGCTGAAGCTGGTGGCGCCTGCCGGCACTACCATGAATTCTTGAAAGTCGGTGGAATCAGCAGCGTGTTTGCCGCCGTTAAGTATGTTCATCATGGGCACGGGCAGGAGGCGGGCAGCAGTGCCACCCAGATAGCGGTACAAGGGGAGATTTGCGGAGTTGGCTGCAGCTTTGGCGGTTGCCAGGGATACTCCCAGGATGGCGTTTGCCCCAAGATTGGATTTATCGGTGGTGCCATCAAGTTCAAGCAACCTCTGGTCAATGTTTGCCTGCTCTGAAGCTACCATGCCGGCGAGCGCCGGAGCAATCCGGTTATTAACATTGCTCACTGCTTTACAAACTCCTAACCCACCGTATCGGCACTTATCTCCGTCCCTGAGTTCCACCGCTTCATACTTGCCGGTGCTGGCTCCTGAGGGAACGGCAGCTATGCCGGTGGCGCTATCGGAAAGTCCCACCTGTACTTCGATGGTGGGATTGCCCCGGGAGTCGAGTATCTCGCGGGCTTTGATTGTTTTAATGGTCGCCCTTGTTGATTTCATCGTTTTTCAATCTAGCTTTTGCCCTTTTGCCAGGGAGATGGCTTTCTCCACAGCGTCAACGGCGTCTGTTGCCTTGATTATGGACTTGTCTTCTTCACCGTTTCGGTACAGCGACCAGGTACGCAATCCGATAACAGGAATGCCACTCTTCAGGGCAAAGCCGATCTCAGTCAGCGTGCCGTAGTCGCCGTCAATAGCGATTACCGCTTGAGATGTTTTAACCACGGCTATGTTTCTGGCATAGCCCACACCGGTGGCCACAGGAATTTGAACATAAGGGTTACAATCAGCCGGGTCATCGCTGGGCAAAATGCCTATGGTCAGCCCCGACTCGATGGCGGCTCCTCGGCAGGCTGCCTCCATAACGCCGGTCAAGCCGCCGCAGACCAGTATAGCCCCCCGCTTAGCCAGCTCTCTGCCTACAGCCTCAGCCAGAACCGCCTCCTGGGCAGAGCATCTACCACCGCCGATAACTGCGATGGTCAGTTTTTTTTCAAAGCTCGGTTTTCCCACGGTCTGAAGTTTGGGTCTACAGGCTCAATTTCTAGCCATTATACCATCGAAGGCAAATAGCGGCAAAGAGAACCAAGCGGATAGAAAAAAGCATAAGAAGAAGCGAGCGGGAGACAGGCGGTTTTAAGCTGTGCAGAAAAATTGCCAGCCAGCGAAGGAAAGGTGTAAAATGCCGTGATGCTTGGTGTAGGCAAACCGGGATATGGCAGCTACCTTGTTTGTACTGTTGGCCCGGAGCTTAATATAAAAATTGGAGGTTAGCGTGTTGAAAAACAGCCACATTGTTCTAGCTGTAATCTTGATACTGGGAGCAATACTGATGCCAGGATGTAATGCATGGCACAATGCAGCACAAGCGAAGAATGGCGATGTTGTACAGGTGGACTATACCGGAAAATTGGCGGACGGTACAGTATTTGATACATCAGTTGGGCGTGAACCTTTGGAGTTTACTTTGGGTGCAGGCCAAATGATTACTGGGTTTGAAAAAGCTGTGCTGGGGATGAAAGTCGGGGAAAAGAAAACCGTTACCATTCCAGCGGATGAGGCTTATGGGCCACGCCGTGATGACCTGGTAGGGGAGTTACCCCGAGAAAAACTTCCTAGCGGTCTGACACCGGAGGTTGGTCAGCAGTTGCAGATGACTCGACCGGATGGTGGAACGATTATAGCCACTATCACCAATGTCTCTGACAATACGGTCACGATAGATGCTAATCCCCCTCTTGCCGGAAAAGACCTGACTTTTGAAATTGAGCTTGTAAAAATACAATAAATTGCCTGAAGTTACCTTTGCTCATTCTCAGTACATAGCCTGGCTATAACACTGTACGGCTTCTTAGTGGGTTAGATCGTCAGCCGGGTCACACTCGAACCCCTCAAACGCGATACCGTCGCTTCACTAATTAATTTCGAAGGCTGTCGATTGGCCCTCTTGCTATCTCGATGCTTTTCTTCTGACGTGTCGTTAAGTCAATTGTGTGGGTAAGGGCTAGTTTTGATTTTTGTTATTATAAGTCTGTAGTATAATATAATTGAACATGAGAATGTTGTGAGTGCGAAAAGGCGATAGTTGACATGCCTAAGAAGGTCAGAAACGATAAGAGGGTTGGTAACCTAGAAAGGGAGCTCGGCTTACCGCCAGGAACCATTCGAAACAAAACGGGCAGAGACACGAGATCCGATAAGAAGGTTGGAACCATAAGAAAAGAGCTCCATAAGAAGTAACTCACGGGGAAACCTAACGTCTCTTAAGATTTGCTCCTTTCGGTCACCTGGAACACTTGCCTGTATTGGTTAGGGGAAGCCTAAGCTGCTGGCAGAAAAACACAGTCTAAGGCTAAAAATGGGGCTCTTCTGCCTTGCGCTTGATAGCACTTCGCTGCTACAATTGTGACAAACGATGGGCTATATGATGAGGCGGAAAACCAGGGCAAAAGTTCTTCTTTCCGTCCAGTGAGCCCCACCAGCTGCTTACAAAAGTTTACCAAAAGTTAGCTAATCATTTGCAGTTACTCACAACTTAAATTGACTGCGTTTCCAGCTCTGCTCAACTTAGCAAATTGAGTGACGAAAACCGCCATATTCTTCGGCCACGCTAAGTACACGCTCAACAACATACTATATTCTTTTAGTCAATGACTCCAGCACGATATCGCTTCTGTTTTATC
>JAPLHH010000317.1 GCA_026389735.1 Chloroflexota bacterium
GTAGCCATGTCATGGCGCTCCAGCAGATTCTAGGCAAGATGTTACCCAAGGAAGCCCTGGTCTCTCCTATGGAAACTCAGCCCACTGAGAAATAATCTAACGCTTCCGCTACTACAAACAGAGAGCCGGTAACGCAGATAATATCTGCCCTGCCTGCTAGAGATAAAGCTCGGGATATAGCTTCGGTTACAGTCTCTCCTGTTGCAGGCTCAATGCCTCGTTTGGTGAACTCGGCAACCAGGGTTGGAAGGGGAGCAGCACGGGAGTGGGATGCCTGTGTGACTATAACTTGAGGAGAGAGGGGAACTAATTCATTTATTATCCCTGGTATGTCTTTGTCACAGGATGTTCCGAAAACAAGAAAAATCCGTTTGTGAGCGAAGTATGCTTTGATGTTATTGACCAACCTTTTCATTGATGCCACGTTATGAGCACCATCAACCAGCACCGTAGGGTGTTGCTGCAAAATTTGGAATCGCCCCGGCCACTTAACTCGAGCCAGCCCTTGAGCAATATCGGCGATTGAGATGGCAAAGCCTTCGGACGACAATATCTCTAAAGCAGCTACGGCAGTGGCCGCATTCTCAAGCTGGAAGTCGCCTAAAAGAGGAATGCTAACTTGATATTTACCTGTTCTACTCTCGATTACTAGCGATTGCTGATGAAGGTCACCGCCTATCTTATGCCAGGTGATATCCTTGCCTACCTGAACCACCTTAGCTTTTTTCTCCCGACAAATATCGCTGATTACCGAATCTGCCTCTTCTGGCTGGGGAGAAATCACCACCCAGCAGCCGGACTTGATAATGCCGGCTTTTTCCCGGGCTATTTCCTCCAGGCTGTTACCCAAAAGCTGAGTATGGTCCAGGCTAATAGAAGTAATAATACAAACTACAGGCCTGGTCACATTAGTGGCATCGAGCCTGCCTCCTAGACCGACTTCCAGGACTTGAAAGTCCACCCGCTTTTTCTGGAAATAAGCAAATGCCAGCGCAGTCAATGCCTCGAAATAAGTCAGTTGGCTGAAGCTAGTGTCGTGCTTCATAGATTCAATAAAAGGCTTGACTTCTGCCATAGTCGCAGCAAAATCAACTTCAGAAATCAACCTGCCATCTATGTTAATACGTTCCCTTAGATTGTGAAGATGGGGGGAGGTATACCGTCCTGTTTTATATCCTGAGGCACTCAAGACCTGGGCAATCATAGCTGCCACACTCCCTTTCCCTTTAGTGCCTGCGATATGAATCGTCTTGGCTGTTAACTGAGGGTTGCCCATACGGTTTAGTAGCTCTTCTACGTGCTTTAAGCTGTAACCAGGCTGGGCATAAGTTATGCCCAGAATCAGTTCATAATTAGTAAAACTATTGAGATACTTTTCCGCTTGACTGTAATTCAATTCCTCGCCTCGATATCCAGCAATTATACTACTTGCTCATCACGCCTTGCTCAGTCTGTGGTAAAATCTCAGGAAACTGTTTGGGAGAAGAGCGCAAGCAAAAAATTAAGTGAAGATCACGCTTAAACCATTAGGCGATATAGCTGACCAGATAATGGAGGAGCTTAAGGATAGGGTTGGCGGTATTTTCCATTGTCCGGTAGAAATAAAAGCAGGTTTTGGCGATTTAACTCAGGCCTATAATCCAGAGAGGAGGCAATACTTTTCCTCAAAATTGCTGGCCTCTCTTAAAAAGTCGGAAGGAGAGGAAAAGGTTGTAGGTATAGCGGATGTTGACCTTTATGTTCCCAGGCTTAACTTCGTATTTGGTGAAGCTGATATCGTCTCGGGAACAACAATCGTATCCATGTGTCGGCTAAGGCAGGAATATTATGGCTTAGCTCCGGACGAAGCTTTATTTCTGGAAAGAGCCACCAAGGAGATAGTGCATGAACTGGGGCATACCTTCGGCCTGGGACATTGCCCCAATAACAAATGTGTCATGCACTTTTCTAATAGTCTGGCTGATACTGACTTGAAGGAGGCGCATTTTTGTAATATGTGCCGCCCCAAGATAATTCTTTAATGTAGCCCAGGAATTTGATATAGTAGGAAAATTGTAAATAACTTCCTACTCAGGAGGTGAAATGCGAGGGCGAAGAAAATTGGGAAGGGGTGTGGCTGTGGTGGGTGCAGGGATGTCGAAGTTCGGCATGTTTAGCGACAAGGACTCTAAGTACTTGTTTGCTGAAGCTTTCCATGAAATGCTTTCCACGGTGGATAAAGGAATAGACCCCAAAGATATTGATGCCCTTTATTTGGGGAATTTCACGAACGATTTTTTTGTACATCAAGGACACTGGGGGCCGATAATCTCGGATTTGCTCGGGCTTACACCGAAGCCGGCAACGCGGACGGAGGGTGCCTGTGCTTCAAGTGCCCTCGCTTTTAGAGAAGGGGTTTTTGCTATAGCCTCAGGATTTTATGATGTGGTGCTAGTTGGTGGGGTCGAGGAGATGTCGAACCGCAGCACAGAGGAAGTTACACAAGGCCTGGCAATGGCCGCTAGTCCTTACGAAGTGAAAGCGGGATTTACCTTCCCCGGTGTTTTTGGTGCCATGGCCACTGCTTATTTTGCCAGATATGGTGCCAGCCGGGAGCATCTAATGAATGTCACCATAAAAAGCCATAATAATGCTCGCCTCAATCCTAAGGCACAGTTTAATGTCTCCATCCGCGATATTATGAATCAAAGGATTGAAAAGGCTAAAAGTAAAGGAGAGCCTATACCTGCCTGGAGAGACGAAAAGGAATTCCTCCGTGAT
>JAPLHH010000216.1 GCA_026389735.1 Chloroflexota bacterium
GATGGACAGGGTAAACAAGCTCGATCTTCTCGCTGACCAACCGGAGAATATCGTATATTTCCGACAGTGACCCGTTGGAGTCAACGTTTGAGGGTCGGTGAAGTGTCACAACGCCGTATCCCTTTTCGGTCACGTTCAGTCTATCGAGAACGTTGGACTTATCGGCCCCCGTGTCAGCCCATATCAGGCTATCGATCATCAGCGAACTGCACAGAGTGTCCATTAGGCGTCCTTCGAGTAGATTGCCTTCCATGCGTTAAAGGTGAAATAACTGTTCATCAACAGATGAGACAATACTTGAATGCTTGCAGCCCCTATCCCGCCATAATAGCGAGTCACCAATAAGTGCCCCGTGAGGTTGATGGTGACCATTCCGAGACCGCATAAAGCTAATAACCTGAATTTATCGAGGGCAAAGAGTATATTGACTGGTGGTGAAAGCATAGTGCTTGTTGCAGCACCGAAAATTAGAATTTGGAGCATGGTGGTTGCGCCTGCATAGCGCGCTCCCGCAAATAGATCCACAAACAAACCAAGAAACGGTATAGTTGCAAAGAACCCCAAGGAGACACCTGTGGTTGATTTGAGAACTTTTAAGAAGGATTGTCTGAGGACTTTCTTGTCCCTTACGCCGGAAAAAGTTGGAAGTAGTACAACATTAATGGCAGACATCAACATTAATGAAGTCATGTAGATTTTATAAGTAAACCCATACAGACCAACTTCGTGGAGAGAAAAATACCGCAAGAGGACCAGAATGTGGAACTGCCCGGAAAACCAGAGACATAATGTGTAGCAGAGTAACCAAAGATAGCTATCCCTCATGGTGTCCCAAAGCTTGGGAAAATGGTTATCCCCATCACGAAAAAAGTCCTTTCTTATTAGGACCAAGGCTATGCCAGAGATTATTAGAGGTAAGCTCACATAAAAAACGGAGATAATGCGAATGTTAAACGGGTGCGTAAACAACAAAACCAAAATAATTATCAAATAAATAGCGGAATGACCGACCGAAAATGCTGCATCCCATCTAAATTGGCCGAAGGCCTGAAAAATAGACGTTCGATAGCCCAAGAGAACAGTACCGAGGACACCCACGCTGCAAAGGCGGAGATAGAACGCAAGTTCAGGTTTCTTAAAAAACCATTGGGCAAATATACCGGCCCCCAAGTAAAGTGCAATCAATAGAGTGAAACCATAAATCAACTCTACTTTTAGCACGGTTCGTGCAATGGGCCAAGCCTGTAGGGGGTCATCTCGGTTCGCTGCTATTGACTTGATCATCCACCAGTTAAAGCCAGTAGTCAGAAGTTCCACAGAGAGCCGGGCCACCATATCCAATACGGAAAAGATCCCATAGTCTGCAGGAGTCAGGTGTCTGACCAAAATCCACGTGGTGACAAAACCCATAGCCTTAGCCAGCACGTTGCCCCCCAATACAGTAGAAACATTCTGAAGGATACTGGCTCGTGGCGCAGGTACAGGCTTTTCCTTGGCGAACAACTTATGTATGGCGTCTTCTATTTGCGACACGGCACAACCCTCACGTTAACTGCTCAGGACAAAGCTTTCCGATCGATCCACACCCTGTGCCAGAGCGCAAAGTTCACAATAATCCACGGGATACCTTTACGTTGAACAAATCGCTTCAGTAACCTCGAGGAAAAAAACATCCGTCTCCTTCAGTAATGCATTCATCACTTCCTGAAAAGACTCGTGCAAATATTTCGGATACCATTTGCTCACAGGTAG
>JAPLHH010000249.1 GCA_026389735.1 Chloroflexota bacterium
AGGATATATGGCTTCAAAGAATGAAATAACAGGTGACTTGTTAGTAAGCAAGTCTTTTAGTAAACAAGGTGGAGATAACTATGACCTCATATTCAGGAAAGAAAGTAAGGGATGTAAGTATTGTGACGCGAAGTCCAGAGGAGGAGAAGTTCTACAAATGGTGGACGGAGAATCATCCAGCATATTACAAGATGAACCAGGAAAGAAGTCTAGTTGCTTGGCTTGCAAGGGCTGCACTAGATAAAGGGTCTAAAAAATGAGTGCTTTTAAAATAGACCACATTGGGGATAGTGGAAGGTTGGCAGGAGAAAAAGGTCTGTTTATTAGTAAGAATGGTCAAATGCCTATGTATTTAACGTATGAACAATGCGAAGAACTTGCTCAACTGCTATGGAATTCAATACCAAAGAAGCAAAGCAGAATTGATCTAATAGGGCAAAATGGAAATGATGGATTGCACTATGCTTGATGTTAATGAGTTAAAGAAGATATTTAGTGTAAAGCTAATGAATACTGCATCTCTTGATGAGGCATTTACAAAAGCAGTTTGGGAAGCATATAAAAAAGGAGTTGAAGATGGCAAAAGTAAAGAATGTGTTAATGGAAGCGGAGAGCCTGATTTACGGAGATCGAGAGTCTGATTACGGCCATCCATCAGAAAATATGCAAACTATTGCAGATTTCTGGATGGTTTATCTTTGCAAAAGAGGAATCATCTTATCCGATATTACATCAAGGGATGTGGCAGTAATGATGGCATTACTTAAGGTAGCAAGGCTTGGTCATGATTTAGATAATAGAGATAGTCTAGTTGATGCAATAGGGTATCTAGGGCTGGTAGAGCGCGTTAGCGAGTTTCTTGATACCAGTCAATTAGAAGATTAAGTTGTTTACGGACTGCGGTGTATTGCTCAAAGTTCTCCACCGCATTCTCCATCACTTCTTTATCAGTTGCACCGGCTCCGCTGGGCGCTGTAATAGTTCCTGCGTAGGATGGGGACACACCCGCGAGAGCGTTGTTCCACAGGCCGAGAGCAGCACCATCAGCAAAGCAAACACGATTATCCGTAACATTAGGTATTTCCTTCTTCAAATCCCGATAGATGATTACTTCTTTAGCCTTGTCTACTTGCGACAGTTCAACGTATTTGCGGTTGAGTAAATCATATTTAGCAGCAACTTCGGCATCCTTAACTGCTTGCTCAAGAAGGGAAGCGTCCCATCTATAGGACTCCACTTTCCACCCAGCACCAAATGAAGCAATTATGGTGACTACTGCAATAATCAGTTTTGCTTGGTCAAACATCTTTTTTCAACCCAAGAGCCACGCCAACACCGGCGAATAAAGCGCCTGTACCTATCCCAAACGTCTGCATATCGAATGGCTGATTGTGCCACCCTACTGCGTAGACTTGAAGCCCCAGCCCTGTAACAATGCCAAAAACCGCCATATAGCGGTATAGGTCATGGGTTACGTTGTCTGAATCTGTTAGGAGTTGGCGTACCACATCTCTCATACTCATGTCAGCCCTTTTTCATAAACTGTAGCTACACCCTTGCGCTTCATTGTCAGGACTTGCTGACGTTGTTTAGGGTCAACGGAGATGTGTACCCAAACACCATCAGGCGCAGTATCAGATACGCCCTCAAGGATTATTTGATCGAATCCACAACCTGCTTTAATGAGGTGAGTAGCGACTTGGCGAGGACTACCAAACCCACTACAGCTAAAATCAGCAGCGTACCCAAGAACGTGAGCAGAGTCACTAGCGCCCCCGACAGCTTGATTAAGCAATCTACAGCGATAACCGCTGCTAATGCGAATGCTATTCCCACCAAGAACAGTACGAACCCACTCCAATCTACCAGCCAGTTCAGTAAGTCGTTTGATGATTTCCGGCGTAGGGGTATTGTCAATTCCGTTCCTTGTTGCGGTTTGTGAGTCAACGAATTCATCCAGGCTGAAGTGTTCAGATAACTTCATGCACAGTCGCCTTCTAACCCAATGTGCCAATCTGCGTGAGCACGTGATTCATAATTCTTACGGCGTTCAGGTTGGAAGGGGTGCTGTGGAATTTCTTCATCAGGACACTCGCACACTTCACCATTTTCAGATATATAGCTAGTGTGGCAAACCGGGCATACTTTTACCATGTTTAATACTGAACGTGAGTTGTTCACTTCTTCTGCTCCAAAACAGTTACACGAGTTTCAAGTATAGAGTCGTACTTATGCAGACCCTGTAATTCAGAATAGGCTTGAGCAACTATCCATAGCACCACCAATTGACAGATACCAAGACTTCCGCCTAGTATGCGCCACATTCCCTTACCTTTGTTAATCATAGCCGCTTCTGCTATGGTATGCGTTTCAAAGGCTGATCTTATTAACTTAAGCTCTTCATCAATATCATTGACGGTTTGAGTATTAGCAATGAGCGACAGATTTATATTCTGCAAAACAACCAACAGCGCACGGTTTTTTGGATCATTTTCCTGCTCTATTAACT
Source organism: Chloroflexota bacterium (assembly GCA_026389735.1). The sequence goes on from JAPLHH010000249.1 coordinate 2,510, forward strand.
CACCTATTTTATCCCTCGGAGAATCAGCAGCACGGCGCTGTTGTTGATGGTGGTCGGCCATTATAAAACCCTTGTTATTGTTGGTATAATTATAACTTATTTCACGACATTAAACGGGGAAATCCTGAATACAAACGGCGCTTTCGGATGCCCGTCACCACGTAGTTTCCAGCCGATGCGGATATTGAAGCATCGAGCGATTCCGAACATGGTGTAAGGGCGCGTGAGGCGGTATTCCCACAAGCCGTTTTCACCGTAGCACCAGTAATATCCACCGACTGTTGGGCCGATATAAGGATTTCCGTCTAGAGTTCGTTCAGTCGGTGCGGTAATTCCGAGGTACAGCTTGCCGAAGTTGCTACAAGGGTTCCGTAGGGCAGTCCAGATATAACCCTTCCAGCCGGGGTACTCTTGTCCCGGACAGCCGAACACGCCATCTGTCCAGTTATCCCACGGGTGCATGAAGATAGGAAAGTGGTTGTCATGGCGAACGTAGGTAGCCCACATCAGGCCAAATGGCACTAGGAACAATCCGGTGAATGCAACTGTCAGCCACA
>JAPLHH010000294.1 GCA_026389735.1 Chloroflexota bacterium
GAGGCAAAGCGGTGCATGGGCTGCGACCTGAGATTTGCCGTAGCTCGCATGGTGGCTGGCCCGGTAGATAAAGCTACCAAGACCTTAGTGCGCTCTTAAACAAAGGGACAAATCGGTCTAATTCGGGGGCAGTTATGTTTAAGATTGTAGCTAAAGAAAAGCTATGTCCCGTAATTGACTTCGTCAAAATCGAGGCGCCTGCTGTAGCCAAAAAGGCTAAAGCAGGCCAATTCGTTGTTATCCGTGTTGATGAGGTTGGCGAACGCATTCCACTTACCTTAGCTGATTGGGACGAGAAAGAAGGAACCCTCAGCCTGGTGGCAATGCGAGTGGGAACCACTACCTATAAATTCGCTGCTCTAAATGCCGGCGACCATATATTGGACTTGAGCGGTCCTTTAGGACTACCTTCGGAAATAGAGAATTTCGGCACCGTAGTCTGCGTTGGCGGCGGCGTGGGCGTCGCCCCAGTATATCCAATAGCCAGAGCCCTTAAACAAGCGGGAAACGAGGTCATCACCATAATGGGCGCCCGAAGCAAAAACCTTCTATTCTGGGAAGACCGGCTACGAAGCGTTAGCGATGAACTTATAGTCACCACCGATGACGGCTCCTACGCACGAAAAGGCCTGCTTACTGACCCATTGAAAGAAGTGCTGGAGCGAGACAAGCGAATTAACCGTGTTATCGCCATCGGCCCAGCTATAATGATGAAATTCTGCTCTTTAACTACTAAGCCTTTTGGTGTTACCACCATCGTTAGTCTCAACGCCATTATGGTCGATGGTACTGGCATGTGCGGTTGCTGCCGCGTTTCTATAGACGGAGTCACCAAGTTTGTGTGTGTTAACGGGCCTGAATTCGACGGGCACCACGTCGATTGGGACCTTCTGTTTACCCGCCAGCGAATTTTTTGCGATGAAGAAAGTCGCTCACTTGAATTGTGGAAAGCCCGCCACGGTCAGACCGGAGAATAAGAGTGGAAGAAAAGGTCAAACCAAAGCTTGATTTAAATAGAGTGGCTATGCCCCGCCAGGAGCCGAAGATAAGGGCCAGGAACTTCAATGAGGTAGCACAGGGCTACACATGGGACATGGCACTTCAGGAAGCGGCCAGATGTATTCAATGCCCTAAGCGTGCCTGCATCAGCGGCTGTCCAGTAAATGTAGATATTCCCGACTTCATTAAGGCAATACGGGACAATAACATGCCAGAGGCAGTACGGATACTGAAAGGTAAAAACGCGCTGCCCGGCATCTGTGGTCGTGTCTGCCCTCAGGAATCGCAATGTGAGGAGGTCTGTACACTAGCCAAGAAAAAAGCGCCAATTGCTATTGGCCGACTCGAAAGATACGTGGCTGACTGGGAACGGGAACATAGCTCCGAAAAGGCTTCATCTCCAAACACTCCGCCTGCGACAGGGAAAAAAGTGGCTGTCATCGGTTCGGGACCTGCAGGACTGACCTGCGCCGCCGATTTAGCCAGGCTGGGCCACCAGGTAACCATCTTCGAATCAAGCCACGTCGCCGGCGGCGTGCTAACGTACGGTATCCCTGAGTTCAGGTTACCTAAGGCTATCGTCAACGAAGAGGTAGATTATGTCAAATCTCTTGGAGTGGAAATCAAGCTCGATTCGGTGATGGGTAAATTAGCCACCGTGGATGAATTATTTGACAGCGGCTATGAAGCGGTCTTCCTGGGCACTGGCGCTGGTTTGCCCATGTTGCTTAATATACCCGGTGAGAATCTCAATGGAGTATTTACAGCCAACGAGTTCCTGACCCGCGTGAACCTCATGAAAGCCTATCTTTTCCCTGAATACGATACACCGATAAAGATAGGGAGGAAGGTAGCCGTAATCGGCGGTGGCAATGTAGCCATGGACTCTGCTCGCTGCGCGCTAAGGCTTGGCGCCGATGAAGTTTACATTATCTATCGGCGCTCCAGGGTTGAGATGCCGGCACGACATGAGGAAGTAGAAAACGCCGAAGAGGAAGGGATTATCTTCAAGTTCCTCGTAAACCCGAAACGGTTTATGGGTAATGACGAGGGCTGGATAACAGCCGTTGAGTGCTACGAGATGGAACTTGGAGAGCCTGATGCCAGCGGTAGACGCCGCCCAATCGTAAAAGAAGGCAGTGAGTTCATCATCGAAGCTGATGTTGCCATTGTGGCACTCGGGACTACCCCCAACCCTCTAATCCCGTCAACCACAAAAGGACTGGAGACTAGAAAAAACGGTACCGTAGTGGCTGATGAGGAAACCGGAAAGACAGTAAAGGACGGGGTCTGGGCAGGTGGTGATGTCGTCACTGGTTCAGCCACCGTTATCAGTGCCATGGGAGCCGGGAAGCGGGCGGTTACCTCTATAGATGCCTATTTAAAAAGCACCAAATCCTAAGCTCCAAATTCCAAACAAATACAAATATCGAAATCCAAATTTTAGCTTTTAACTTTTGGTTTTTTATTTGAAATTTGGGATTTGGCGGTGCCTTTCGGGCGAGGGGTGGCTAAGAGGCGTCCTATCTCCGCTTTCAACTGTTCAACATCAAACGGCTTGTGAATATATGGAACCCCTGTCCTGGCAATAAAGGCTTCGGTATCCGCCCCCATAACATCGCCGGTGATGAAGATCACCCGCTGCGCCAAAGATTCAGCTATCTCCTTAATACGCCCATACAGCTCGCTACCGCTCATCCCGGGCAACTTCATATCCAGCAGTATAAGACTGTATCTGTTGCTCTTTATTCTGTTCAAGGCATCTTTACCATCATCCGTGGCCTCCACCTCGTGTCCCTCCTCAGTCAAAATCTGACTTAATAACCGCCTTACCACCGGCTCATCGTCCACCACCAGTATCTTGCCTTTAGTTGCCCTCTGCAGTTTACGTGCTACCTTAGTCCGTCTGGGGGGTTTCTCCTCAGTAACTACGGGCAACTCTACAATGAAGGTAGCCCCTTTGCCCAGCTTACTTTCAGCCCATATCCTGCCGCCGTGCTCGGCTACTATCCCATGGCAGATGCTCAAACCAAGCCCTGTCCCTTTGCCTATCTCTCTGGTGGTAAAGAAGGGGTCGAATATCCTCTCCAGGTTCTC
>JAPLHH010000302.1 GCA_026389735.1 Chloroflexota bacterium
TTGGCACCTCCGGATATCTTCCTCCCAGGTGTTCCAGGCAGCGAGACCATGAGCCTCTTTCAATGCCATAAACAAGGTGTAAGTTTCAAGCCAGGCAGCATTCTGCTGACAAAAAATTTCGAATTGCTCCCACTCGCTCGGAGCAGTTTTCCTCTTGAAGGTCTCAAAGGACTTTTTCACCAAGGGCGTCTTAAACTTGATAACTGAGTCATAGTCAACTTTGTCTTTAGGGAAGGAAGGTATATCGTCCAAGTCAGCAGGTTCCAGGAACTCGTCTTCGACCAGTCTTTCCAGATTTATAAGCAGCGGATTTCCAGCGAAGACCGAAAGGCACTGGTATGGAGAATTGCCATAGCCGGTGGGGCCTAGAGGCAAAATCTGCCAAAGACGCTGCCCAGTGGTAGCCAGAAAATCGGCGAACTGATAAGCCTCTTTCCCTAAGTCTCCTATACCGAATCGGCTCGGGAGCGAGGTCGGGTGCAATAATATGCCACTTGCTCTAGGAAAGCTCATGCTAACTTATCCCTTCTGAGGGTCACCCAGGTCTGAGATGGAAGAGCTGACAATTTCGCCGTGCTTTCGATTGTCCACGACAGATTTGCTATCTTGGAATCTTTGTTTACATCAGTATACAATAGGACATAGCAGTAAACAATGCTGGTTGGTAGGAGGGACTGCGAGTGGAGATAGGGTTTCCTGTACTGACGGGGAGCAAAAATGCCTGAAGGCTTAGCACTTTTGACTCTTGGCATTGACCTTGGGGGCAGTAAAATACTGACGGCGGTAGTTGACTCTCAAGGTGAAATGCTTTCGAGCGATGAGAGTATAACGCCTGCCACAAAGGGTCGCGAGGCAGTAATCCAATCCATTCTGGACTCGTCACATCGTGTCTTGAAGCAGGCTAGTGTTGCCCTTTCACAGATTTGTGCCATAGGGGTTGGGGCTGCCGGCATCTCCAATCCTGAAGCAGGCATTCTATTTACTTCCCCGAATCTACCGGCGGTGCGAGATGTTCCCCTAAGAGACATAATGCAAGAAAGGCTGGGTAAGAAGACCTTTCTCATCAATGACGCCAATGCTGCTGCCCTGGGGGAATTCTATTTCGGCGCCGCCCGGGGTGTTTGTAACTTCATCTATATTACTCTCAGCACCGGCATCGGTGGAGGCATTGTCATTGACGGCAAAATTTATACTGGAGCCATTGGTGCTGCTGGAGAGGTGGGGCATATGACCATTGATGACAACGGCCCCATCTGCAACTGTGGAAACAGAGGTTGTTGGGAAATGCTGGCCTCAGGGACAGCTCTGGCCAGGGAAGCAAAGCATCGGATTAAAGAAGGAGTCAGGACATCCATTCTGGAATATGCTGAGGGTGACATGGAAAAGGTGACGGCACAGGTCATTCATAGCGCGGCACAGCAAGATGATAGCTTGGCTAAAGAACTTATTGCTAGGACTGGCTACTATGTAGGTGTGGGGCTAGCCAATTTAATAAACATATTCAACCCTGAGTTGATAGTTATCGGTGGTGGCTTATCAAACATCGGTGATATGCTACTCGGGCCAGCCTTCAAGGTAGCTGGAGAGAGAGCATATAAAGAGGCTTTCCAGGCTGTGCGCTTTGCTTCCGCCGAGCTGGGTCGAAATTCCGGCGTGCTCGGTGCTGCTGCCTTTGCTCTCCAGGAGATGAGAAAGCTCATTTGCAAGTGAAAGAAAAGACATGGTCTGTCATGAGGTGATGTAATGAACATATCTATCGGTAAGCTAAGAGGGCTCCAACAATTGGCTGATTCCAAGGGCATGATGACAATGTGTGCCATTGACCACAGGGGGGCGCTTAAGCGAGCCCTGAACGAGAAAAACTCTGCTGCGGTGAGTTACCAGGATATAGTTGATTTTAAGCTTGACCTCTGTCAGGCGGTAGCGCCTTTTGC
>JAPLHH010000239.1 GCA_026389735.1 Chloroflexota bacterium
TAACATGAAAGTATTGATGCTCCTTTCCAACCCATTTACCAATGACTCGCGGGTGTACAACGAAGCGAAAGCGCTAATTCAAGCTGGCCACGAAGTCACTCTTATTGCTTGGGACAGAGAGAAACAAAGCCCTCGGAGACAGAGATGGGATGATATTAAGGTCGCACGAGTAAGGACTTGCCTTCCCGCTGGATGCGGCCTGGGCTATTGGCCATGGCATGTCTTGCATCTCCTTCTGTGGCAGTGGCGGGCATATCGACAGGCCTTAGCTTCGAATAACAGGGAAGGCGCTTTTAATGTCATTCATTGCCACGACTTTGATACTCTACCTATTGGCATCAGGCTCAAGCGGAAGCTTGGCTTGCCTTTGGTTTATGATGCTCATGAGATATACGGCTATATGACTGCGGGATTTGCCCCAGGCTGGATATGCCGTATCCTTTTAGGGATAGAAAGGCGGCTCGTAACAAAGGCTGACAGAGTTATCGCCGTCACTGAACCCGAGAAGAGGTATTTTGATGGCATGACGGATAAGCCGGTATCAGTCATCATGAATTGTAAACCATTGCAAAGCCTGAAATACGAGCCCCCGGATAATAAAGATAAACTTACCGTGCTTTACATTGGCCTTCTAGACAAAACACGTACTCTATCACAGCTCATCCATGTGATGAAGCAATTACCAGACGTACACTGCATTATTGCAGGCATTGGGCAGCCGGGCTACGTTCAGACGCTCAGGGAAGTGTGTATCAAAAGTCCGAATATCACTTTTGTTGGCGAAGTTCCCATGGACAAGGTTATACCCATGACCAAGAAAGCTGATTGCAGTCTCTTGATGTTAAGTCCAAGACATATCCATAATAAGTTTGTCTTGGGAAACAAGCAATTTGAGGCGATGGTCTGTGGTAGGCCGATAATCTGCACCAAAGGGACATATTCAGGGGAGTTGACCGAGCAGGAGGAGGTTGGCTTAGCGGTAGAATATACTGAAGAAGCTTTGAAACAGGCGATAATCAAGCTTCGGGATGCCCCAGAATTAAGAGAGAGGCTCGGTAGAAATGCTCTGAAGGCAGCTGTAGGCAAATATAACTGGCAAAGGGAAGAGAAAAAGCTGCTGAAGCTTTATGAAACTATCGAATCTGAGGTGGACTGAGCAGTATACATTTGTGTTTAGGCACCTGGTTTTCTACTAGCATTTTTAAGGCGGCTTCTCCTCAGTCAAGGTGCCAATACTTCAGCGCCACCATTGGTGTAGATTCTGTTCTTACTCTCAATGACCGCATTTAGTCCGGGGATATCATCGAAACTGATATGTTGCCTTAGTCCGGGGTCAATAGCGAAGGTTATCTCCTTTTTCTCCGTATTCCAGGCAGTGAAATAAATGTAGCTGTCTTCCTGGAGTTTGCTGGCATCATAGGGGACAACAGTTATCTGACCTGGGAAGCGGTAAAACCCTAGAATCTTAAAAGTCTGATGGTCGGTGTAAACCTTGGTTTCATCGCTAGCGCGTTGTGCCAACCATCTGGCAGCAGCGCCATCTTGCCAATAGAAGACACCGGCTAAGTCCAAGCGATAGCTGCTCAAGGCGATGGAGTAAGGCGTGTCAACCCTGTCAGTGATGTTCTGCCTGGTAACCTCATAGATAAAGCCCGAGGTAAACAGGAAGTAAGGTATCAGGATACCCAGAGCCACGAACTTGAGGTAAGCCTGGTTGTCCTCAGCATTTTCGGCCACGGCTTTGTGTACCGCATGCCTTAACCTATGCCATAGAGAACTTATACCAAGCCATATACCTTCACCACCCAGAATGCAGAATGGCGCCAGCGTAATGAGGGCAATGTGATACCATCGTGTGGTGTTAAGTTGATTGGCAAAATAAGGCACGAAAATGCAGGCCGCTATCAGCAGGGCGCTGGTCACGCTCAGCGCGATGTATTCAGAGGTGAATCTCAGGTCTTTAGGCTTGAAGATAAGCCTGAGACAGCCAGCAATGAGGAAAAGCTCGGTAATGTATTGAAAAACTCTGAAGCCCTTCCCCTGGGGTGACGCCTGAGGAAAATCAAGGCCTAAGGCTGTCTGGATCAACACGTCACGATGACCGAAATCGAAGTAGGCGAGAGGTTGGGTAGGTTGGGTAGGTTGGGTAACTATTTCAGTAAGCCCAGCAGTGATAGCACCTGTTTGGCCTCTCCACAGGTTGCTTAACAGATTAAGGTTTACCCCTGAGGCGATAGTTCCATACCAGGCAAAGCCAACAACGAAGTAAACAGCCACCACTATTATCAGCGCTTTTGCTGACAAAGCTCGTGGCGCTATCAGGCTTCGAGGTAAGCCGCCGAATTTTGTGGTCATCCAGCCCCATGCCTTCCTGAAGATGTTGCTTCTAATCGTAAACACCAACGGCAGGAAGAGCCCCATGTAGATAAAGCCAATAAAGCCCAATGAGTAGTGGGAGACGATTGTTGATGCAGCGAAGATGATTGCCAGTGTCAATTTTGGCATTAAGCTGAGCTTTCTGTCCACCAGCAGGAGGATAACCAGGGCCAGGAAAAGCTCGGCTATCTGCTGGCGACACAAGGAAATCATCTCCAGTGAGAAGGTTGGCACAGCCAAGAAGAAAAAGGCAGCCAGGAACGCTTTCTTTGGACTCATCTGCTGGCTGAAAATGTGAAACAGTATTAACGGCACCAGCGCGAAAAGCAGGGAATATATTGTCTTAAACATCCATATTCCATCTATATTCAGAAGGAGTGAGTAGACCGGCGCCAGCATGGTGATGCTCAGGCACGAGTTGACGGTG
>JAPLHH010000318.1 GCA_026389735.1 Chloroflexota bacterium
TGTGGACATGGCTTATATGGATGGAGCAGTATCACTCATGACCTGGTTCAATTGTGGTTACTTTTTTGACGGGTCAATGTTGAAGAGGGGTGAATCGTGGCTTCATGGTGCCTATCCCTATTACGGAGTGTACGAAACCAAAGACGGCAAGCATATTACCATTGGCTGCCTCGAGCCCCATTTTTGGGAGAACCTATGCCGATTTTTAGGAAAGGAAGAATATATCCCCTATCACTTCGCTCTGGAACACACCTTTCATAAGCCAGAAGATGAGAAGTGGGATGAAATCCGCTCTTCCTTGAAGCAAATTTTCCTAACTAAGACAAGAGATGAATGGTTTGAATTGTTGATTCGTAATGATGTCCCTGCCGGCAAAGTTTATACACCGGACGAGGTTTTTAGTGACCCACAGGTGCTTCATCGCCAAATGGTAATAGAGGTGGAACATCCTACCTTGGGCAAGATCAAGCAAGTTGGCATAGCTCCTAGGCTCTCAAGCACACCAGGCAAGGTGAGAAGTTTATCTCCGCTTCCTGGGGAACACACTGATGAAATATTGCAAGAACTAGGCTATAAGCGGGAAGAAATTGAGAGTTTACGACAGGAAGGTGTAGTGCGTTAAAGGAGTTAGATTATGGCCGAAGAATGTATTTTTTGTCGAATTGTTGCTGGTGAGGTGCCTGGTGACATAGTCTATCAGGATGAAGATTTCCTAGCATTCAGGGATATCTTGCCTAAAGCACCTACACACGTGCTCATTATACCTAAAACTCATATTACATCTGTGGCTGAACTTACTGGGGGACAACAAAAGCTTGCCGGGCGCCTTATAATCATAGCTAAGAATCTGGCTGAGAAAGAAGGGATAGCCAAGAAGGGTTATCGCTTAGTTATAAATTGTGGCCCTGAAGGGGGGCAACTGGTGCCTCACCTTCATCTTCACCTTATTGGCGGCAGGAAGCTGGACGCTAGACTTGGCTGAAGATTATAAAGACCTTAGCTTGTCTATTAATTCTTCTACAGCCTCATCCGGGGTAGACGCTCCGGCGGTGATGCCGATGCGACGCTTACCGGCCAGCCAGGAAGTTTTGACTTCGTCGGCTGTTTCTATCAAATGAGTTTCCACCAGAGGAGAACATATTTCAACAAGGTGTCTGGCATTGGCACTATTACTCCCGCCTATCACTATCATGAGTTGACTCTTGAGAGCTAATTTTAGGGCAGCTTCTTGTTGGCCCTGTGTTACTTTACATAAAGTATTAACAAGGCGCATTTCTTCAATCTTAGGCCCCACCATACCCATGAGCTGTCTGGTAAATTCGATAAAGGCAGACTGGGTTTGGGTTGTCTGGGAGATAATGCCCAGGCGTGATGGTGATTTTCCCGGGCTATATATTTGATTCATGTCGAGGGCAGCTATGCCTTTGTCTCCTGTCCAACCCAGTAGTCCTTTGACCTCAGAGTGCTTTGCGTCTCCAAATATGATGACATCAAAACCAGCCTCGGCTAATTCCTTGGCTGCGTTTTGGGCTTTGCAGACTATGGGACAAGTAGTGTCAATGATATGAATGTGATGGGCTCTGATCTCAGATAATACCGCTGGGCTTGCACCATGAGTGGTGATAGCCAGGATTCTGCCTTGGGCTTGGTCGAGACGATTTATGGGCTTTACTCCTAGATTAGCTAATGCTTCCACTAGCAGGCGATTGTGTGCTACAGGTCCTAATGTTTCTATTTCCCCATATTTATTAGCTGACTCCTTCAACAACTTGATGGCCCGTCTGACGCCAAAGCATAGGCCCAGCTTCTCCGCCTTCTCAATCTTCATGTTTTTCATAGGCGCCTTGATATTCGGGTGGTAAAAGAGCAGCGATTTCCCTCATCAGTTGTGTGGTCAATAATTGCATTTGTGACTTGCTCATCCTGCCGGAGATCGGAGGTAGCTTAAATGGCTTGCCAATGTTGACAACTATGCGAGGGCGTTTCCATAGCCAGCTTATGCCCTTAATCTTGTCTGTGCCGACGATGCCGACAGGAAGAAGGGGAACATTTGCCTTTGAGGCTATAACTGCGGAGCC
>JAPLHH010000214.1 GCA_026389735.1 Chloroflexota bacterium
AAGGCAGCACAAAGCCCCAAAACCAGCCTTTCAGGGTGTCTCTGGGACTGAGTCTGCCCCACCACCGCCCAAGAAAACCCAAGAAACCGCCTGGGGAATGGGCTTGCCCTGTACTCCCATAACATCAAACCCTCAATCGCTGATTTCGGGTCACATGAAGGTATTTATTTAGCATTGCAATGAGCCCGGGTCGGAGAGGTCTAAAGAGACCCCTCCTCGCACGATGAAAGAAGGGGACTATTTGTGTAAGCGGCGTTAGTAGTTTGAAGCCCCTATTTCCTCCATCTTCCCAGTTACCATGAATACCACGCGTTCGCAGACATTGGTGCACCGGTCGGCAGCACGCTCAAGGTTGTGGGCGACCCAGATGAGGCGGGTGGCGCGGTTGATTGTTTTTGGGTCAACCATCCGCCTATTCGTTCTAGTTCCGTTATGATGCTGAGGATAGCCACAATGACACGCAGGTCACTCTCCCCAGGCTGCTGGGTAGCAATGAGGCGTATACACTTGTCTTCTATGCTAAACCGCTGCTGATTGATTTTGGCGTCATCAGCAATTACCTGGTGTGCCAGAGCCAGATGCTGCTTTTTCAATGCTTCAATAGAGCGGTCCATCGCCTTTGCCGCCATATTTCCCATAGTCACAATTTCGCCTTGAATTTCCTGCAGAAGTTTATGAAAAGTTGTACTTGTTTCCATAGTTATCGCCTCCCCGTCTAATTAGCCAAATCTACCTGCGATATGGTTCGGGCATACACCTCTTCGATAATGCTTGCATTATACACTCCAACGCGGCCAAGGATAAACTCATGGCCGCTTGTCCCACCAGATTGAGTGGTGAGACAGGTTTGGCCTAAAGGCTCAGGCATACCTCAGAGCCACACCTTCCAGTATGTTGGCTACATCCTCACACCTGTCGATGGCAGTCTCCATGTGCTGGTAAATCTCGCGCCACTTAATGAGGTGAGCAATATCTGTTGAGTCAGCAAAAAGCTCAGCCAATGCTGAGCGATGCACGCTGTCTCCCACGTTCTCTAAACGATGAATCTCCACACACCGCTTCAGAAGCTGGTCTCGATCAATGCGGTCATGCATTTCAGATATCGCTCTTTCCACTTCAACAACTGCCTGCACAGCAATATCCGCCATTTCATTGGCCCTACCAGTGGGGCGCTCTATTTTGTAAAGCAACATAGCATCAGCCGCCGAGTGGATAAAGTCAGTTACATCGTCCAGGGAATGAGCCAGCAGAGCAATATCCTCCCGATCAAATGGGGTAACAAAGGTGCGGTGTAATTGCGCCATAATCTGGTGAGTAATAGCATCCCCCTGGTGCTCCAGGTCAGTTATTACCCCTACTCTTTCCCTGACATTTTCCCAGATAAACACCATATCTCTTAGCTGCTGGGCTATCTTAACCGCGTTCTGGGCACTCTGCTCAAAAAGGACAAAGAATTTCTCCTCTCTAGGAATAAGGGACAGCTTAGACAACGAGAGCCCCCTTTTGCCAGCAGAACGAACAAGGAAGCAAGGCAGTAGAGTTCAAATGCACAGGAGAGAAAAAACTAATGGTCATTGACGAAATAGTTAGACTCATTGAATGGTACGAGGGTAGAGTGCCCGACGTCGGGCACT
>JAPLHH010000009.1 GCA_026389735.1 Chloroflexota bacterium
AGGTTTCTGATTTCATGAATTTCCTGAACATTCCGGAACCGGAATCGCTGAATGACGATGAGTATTACGACCAGTTGGACAAGGAAATATTCGGGGAGTGACTCATGGCAATTATCGAAGGCAAAGACCAGCTTGATAGAGAAATAGAGCGGCTAATCAGAAAGTTAGATGGTGAGGCTACAGAACGGGCTATCTCAGTTGCAGGAGAGGTCATCTTGCGAGCAGTGGAATCAGAAATTGTGCGAAAAGATTTAATAAAAACCGGTTTTCTCAAGGCGTCATTGCGGCTCGGCCATTATGCAGACAGATCCGCAAGTCACGGAAGAACTAGAGTATACAAAGCATCTATCAGCGTCCCTAACTCAAAGCGTTTTGGGATAGCACACTATGCCGTGTTTCTTGAATACGGTACCAGCAAAATGAAACGGAAATCCTTCATGCGCCCTGCTTTTGATTCAAGCAAAGCACAGGCTGTAAAGGAGTTTGAAAGAGTTTTGTATGAAGAACTGAGGAAATAAGATGGCACTCGCGAACCTCAACATAAATTTAAACGCTAATGTGTCAAACGTTGTCAATGCTATGGCTGACGTAAAGGCCGTAACGAATGCCAGCATGTTCAAATCATCAGAAGCTGTCACCGACTTTCAAAAGTCAGTAACAAGAGATTCCGCAATAGTCCAGGCTCAATCTAAAGCAATCGCCAATGAGTTAAAAAATACCAGCACCGAAGTTACCAGGTCGTCACAGGTTACCGCCGAATCAGTCAAGGGTATTACTACGTCTGCTGACGCGTCTGTAGCCAGTTTGAAGGGTATGACTAAAGGACTTGGTGAGACAGGGCGACAGCTTACTAAGGCCATGGGGCCGGAAGCCGCCGCACAGATGCAAGGGATCACTGATAAGGTCGAGGAGTTTGTTGCTACCCGTGTAGCAATTGCTGCCGTAGGGCTTGCTCTTGGTGCTGTAGCTGGAACCATTGCAGGGGTTGGCTATGCTGCTTTTAAAGCAGGTGGATTTCTTGTGGGTTTGATGACCGGGAGTAGCTACAAAAGCGAGAACATAGATGCTGTAATAAAGCTGAATGACAAAATTCTCGACCTGCAAAAAACACTTCAAATGACGGCGGCTGATGCTGTTGCGTTAAATGATGTCATTGGTAGGTTAGGCATCAATAAAAGTGACATTACCGAAGTATATGGTAAGGCCCAATCGGCCCGTAGCGGGGATAAATCAGAATTTGATCGGCTTGGAGTTGGGTACAAAAATAGCGACGGGTCAATTGTTGATACAACAACTCTTGTCACGAATGCAAAAGTCAAATTAGATGAATACACCGAGGGGTGGGACCGCAACCAGGCGGCTATAGCTCTATCGCTTGGCAGCTACGAACAAATAAACAGTTATTTGCAAGTAAACCAGCAGGAATTACAAAAGTCTAAAGATCGGTTAAACGCATATTATCTCTCAGTAGGTCCCGAAGCTCAAAAGTTTATTTCTGATTATCAGCAAGCAATGCGCGACTTCAAGAACGAACTGACTTTAATGGGTGAGGCCATGTCTCGCATTTGGTCCGATCAGGTAATGCCAGCATACACCACGTTCGCCACTTCATTCAAAGATGGCTGGCCGTCTTTAGTCGCAGGGGTGCGTCATGTAGTGGCCGCTTTTACGTCTCTTGGCTATGGCTTAAAAATGACCTTTGATATTGCGTATGACGCGCTTGAAGGATTTTTTAAAGCATATATTAGCGGTACAATAGCGCTCTCTGTTGCAGCTGAGGCCGCAATGGGGGGCAACTTTTCAGGGGCCAAAGATGTATTGATTGCAGGGTGGGAAGATGCTCGTAAAAATATGGCTGGCATTGGTTCTAACATTGCATCGGACGCGGAAAAGAACCTGAAGGCCATGCAGTTGGCGCAAGGTAAATTCGGGTTAAATGGATATGCAGCTGGCGCACCAGGCAGCAATATAAAGTCAGGAAAGCCATGGGAGCCTAAGCCTAAAACAGATGACCCAACAACAGCAGGGAGAAAAACTAACTCAGCCTCCATTTACGATGCTGAAGACGCGGAAAAGTGGACAAAAGGGCGCGCAGCCACTATGGCAGAGATGGATGCGTTCAACAAAATGTTAGAGGCCAAAGCGAATGAGGGCGACGCCTTCCGAGAAGCCAGAATTGCGGAAAGTACTCGGCTATTGGAGATCACCGAAGCCGATAAGCAAAAACAGTACATCCAGGAAGTGCTAGACCGCGCCGAAGAATACAACTTCATGCAAGAGAAAATCCGCGCCTCTTCCCCTTGGCTCGGCATGAAAGACGGCCTCAACTATTACGCCGCAAGCGTAGCAGACCTTGGCAAGCAGTTTGACGATTTCGCTACTAACTCCATGCGCTCCGTAGAAGATGCGCTGGTCAACATGACCATGACCGGGAAAGCATCATTTAAGGACATGGCTAACAGTATCATTGCTGACATGGTGCGTATTGCCACCAGACAAGCAATAACCGCTCCCCTGTCCGCTTCTTTATCGGGCCTGATTGGCAATATGTTCTCCGGTGGTGGAACCAATGACGGTTACAACCCGAGTACCGTCTAT
>JAPLHH010000118.1 GCA_026389735.1 Chloroflexota bacterium
CTCCCTGGGTTCTTTAACTTTCAACCTGGCTCTAACATAGAGAGGAGCTGCATAAGTAATATCCCGCTGGCGACATTGGTCAACTGAGTATGGAGGCTGACGAAACTCATAGCCAACGAAATGCAACTCTAACCGCGTACCTGTGAAGTCATGGATGGGGGAAACTTCTTGGAAAAGCTCCCTTAACCCCTCCTCTTGAAACCAACGAAAAGAATCAAGTTGAACCTTAATAAGATTAGGAATCTCTAAGACCTCAGGTAATTTAGCGAAGGATTTTCTCTTCTCCGAATCAATGCTTCGTTTTTCAGGCACTAATGAAATAGACATAGCTCTCCCATCAGAAATTAAGACAAATGTCTCAAAAGTGGTACTTTAACCAAGAGATAGATTGTAACTACGGATTTTAATTGGGGAAAGAGTTAATAGGAAGTCGACAAGGTATTCCAATACAGTAAACAAGAAGTATAACACCAAATTTGTTTTTTGTCAAGGGTATTTTAACCCTTTTCCCCAAAAATTTCTAGATTTTTTGTGCAAACCTTCAATCATACGAGGGAAACCTACCTTATTAGTAGTAATCATATCATAGCTTGACACCATCGCCAAGCCAACTCGCCAGATTGCTTTAGGCTTCAATATGGACTACAATTAGCAGCGGCATAGCAATACAAAGCACGACCGCTAATGGAGGCAAAGCAAGTAATGGTTAATGACGGTTTCGATAAATTTAAAGGTTCGCATGACTATGTTACCTCCGAAGCTCTGAGAAATGCTGTCAATGTGGCCATAGCCTTAAGAAGGCCTCTGTTGGTTAGAGGCGAACCAGGAACAGGAAAGACGTTGCTGGCCCACAGTATCGCCAAAGGCCTAAATAAAAAGCTGACTGTCTGGAATATAAAATCCACTACCAAAGCCCAAGAAGGGCTATATGTCTATGATGTTGTGCAGAGGCTAAACGACAGCCGCTTCGGTGATAAAGATATCTCCGACATTAGGCAATACATAAAGCCGGGCAAATTAGGAGAGGCCTTTGCCTCCAAAGAGGAGGTTGTGCTCCTCATTGACGAGATAGATAAAGCCGACCTCGAATTCCCTAACGACTTACTCAATGAACTAGATGAGATGAGCTTCTACATCCCAGAGACGGGTGAGAGTATTGTTGCAGCTCACCGGCCTATAGTGGTCATAACCAGCAATGCTGAGAAGGAATTGCCTGACGCTTTTCTGCGACGCTGTATATTCCATTACATTGAATTTCCTAACCCGCCGCTAATGGAGGAAATAGTCAAGGTACACTTCCCCGATATACAGGATAGTCTCCTTCGCCAGGCTTTGACAACGTTCTATTCACTACGAAAAATTGACGATTTCCGTAAGAAACCGTCAACAAGCGAACTTATAGACTGGATTCGTGTTCTCATCGCCAGCAGCACGCCAGATGAGGTGATACCCAGTGAGATTCCTTTTGCCGGCACCTTATTGAAGAAAGAAACAGACTATGCCTATTTCGTAAATACCTACATGAAGAAGATACAAACCACAAAGACTATAGACGGCTACGAGACGCTACGTTAATAAACGGTAGATAGGCACTCATGTTTACCGACTTCTTTTACACCTTAAAAGAGAGAAAGGTACCCGTCTCAATCACAGAATGGATGACCCTTATGGAAGCTTTGTCTAAGGGCTACATCTCCAGTCTAAATGATTTCTATTATCTAGCCCGAGCCATATTGGTCAAAAGCGAAGCTCACTTCGACCATTATGACATTGCTTTCCAAGAATACTTCAAAGGCATTAAAGCCCCGGCAGAGATTTCAGAGCAAATTCTGGCCTGGCTTAAAGACCCTTTCAACAGGATGCTCCTAACTGAAGAAGAGAGGACATTGCTGGACCTTATGGATTTGGATGAATTGCTGGAGGAGCTTGAAAAGAGGCTTCGGGAGCAGACAGAGCAACATGATAGAGGCGCCTATTGGATTGGTCGAGGAGGCACCTCACCCTTCGGACATTCTGGACAACATCCGGCTGGCTTCAGACTCGGCGGTGTGGGAGGCGGCAGAAGCGCCATTCAAATCGCTGAACAAAGGCAATTCCGCAACTACCGCCATGACCTGACGCTCGATATCCGTCAGATTGAAGTAGCCCTCAAAGGACTACGGCAACTTAAACGCATCGGGCCTGAGGACGAACTGGATTTGGATAAGACAATAGATGCTACCGCCAAGAACGCTGGCGAAATCGAGTTGAAGTGGAGACAAAGCAGACACAACAAGGTAAAGTTGCTTCTTCTTATGGATGTGGGTGGCTCTATGGACCCCTTCGCTCACCTCTGCAGCCTGCTCTTCTCGGCTGCACACCGCAGTACTCACTTCAAAGACTTCCAGTATTATTATTTCCACAACTGTATATACGACTACGTTTATAAAGATATCGAGCGGCGGGATGCAGTAAGTATCGACCATCTGCTTAATACTCTGGAGCCCGATTATAAGGTAATACTGGCAGGAGATGCCTGGATGGCACCATCGGAGCTAAAGAATGTCTACGGCGCCATTTATTACTACGAACGAAACCACAAGCCGGGATTAGTCCGGCTCAAACAGATCGCTGACCATTTCACCCACTGCGCCTGGCTAAACCCCGAATCGCAAAACTATTGGAACGAACCCACAGTTTTTATGATCCGGAAAGTCTTTTCCATGTTCGAACTCACCATCGAAGGCCTCCAGCAGGCAGTTAAAAAGCTGATTATTAAGCACTGAAGCTATTTGAAGCGCTGCTAAGCTGCCACCACAGATACAAGTCTCCCCATATCATATAGACAAGAGAGTAAGTCGAGCGGTATAATCACCCCCATGTCCTCGCAGCCTAAAGTTCTAATCACCCAAGACGAAATCAAGAAGGCTGTAGCTAGGCTGGCTGCTGAAATCAGGCGGGACTATCAAGGCAAAGAACCTCTGCTTATCGGCATTCTTAAAGGTTCGTTTGTCTTTATGGCTGACCTGGTCCGTGAGCTTGAACTGCCGGTAGAGGTAGATTTCGTTAAGCTCTCCAGCTATGGCGCAGGCACGGAAACCTCTGGCAAAATAAAAATGGTGCAGTGCTTGGAAACCCGGATAAAGGGTAGGGATATACTGGTGGTTGAGGACATAGTTGATACCGGACTGACCGTTTCTTTTTTGCTAAATTACTTAAAAAGGAAAAAACCGGCGTCTTTAAAGCTTTGCGCCCTGACCGATAAACCTTCAAGACACAAGGTTCCAATCTCTATCGATTACCTCGGCTGCACCGTGCCCAGCAAGTTTATAGTCGGCTACGGAATTGACTGGAATGAGAAGTTTCGCCACCTGCGAGATATATGTTGCATAGATTAATTCGCGGGAGGAGCAGAATATGAGCCTGGCTAAACTGATTTCAGTTGCCCGTGGGGATGCCCCAGCAGACTTGCTGCTTAAGAACGCCAAGATAATAAACACTTTCGTTGGCATCATAGAAGAAGGTAATGTGGCCATTTACGGCGATAGGATTGCTGGGCTCGGCAACTATCACAAGGCTAAAGAGATAATCGACTTAAAGGGCAGCTATCTAGCGCCCGGGCTTATCAATGGTCACACACATATTGAAAGCTCCATGCTTCATCCCGCTCAATATGCTCAAGCTGTAGTTCCTAGAGGTACCTCAACAGTGATTACTGACCTGCACGAGATAACCAACGTTGCTGGCTTCGATGGTATAAAGTTCGTTCTGGACTGGGCACAGAAGCTGCCTTTGGACATGTTCTTTATGGCTCCCTCGTGCGTTCCAGCCACTCACATGGAAACAAGCGGTGCCGAAATCACCGCCCAGGATATCAAGAGGGCTCTAAAATTGCCAAATGTCATCGGGCTTGGTGAAATGATGAACTTTCCTGGCGTCATCAGCGGAAACAAAGAAGTTCTTAAGAAGATAGCTGCTGCTCAGGGCAAGGTCATTGACGGGCATGCACCGGGTGTTACCAATAAGCGGTTGAACGCTTACTTAGCCGCCGGCATTGGCTCAGACCATGAGTCGACTGCTTTAGAGGAAGGCAGAGAAAAGCTAAGGCGGGGGATGCACCTGATGATACGGGAGGGCTCTTCGGAGAAAAATCTGGATACCCTTTTACCTCTGGTCAATGATAGGACGTTCAGTAGATGCCTTTTTGTCGTCGATGACCGCAGTTGCTCTGATTTGCTCAGCGAGGGCGATATCGATGCTGTCGTGAGGAAGGCAATTCAGAAGGGTCTTGAGCCGGTGAGAGCGATACAGCTGGCAACCATCAATACCGCCGAGTATTTCAGGCTATACGACCGTGGTGGCATTGCCCCCGGCTACACAGCCAACCTCATAACCATCACTGACCTCTCACAACTGGAAATAGACATGGTTTTTTATAAAGGCCGTCTGGTAGCCACAGCAGGTAAGTATCTTATGTCAACACTGAATACCTCTGCTAAAGAGCTAACCGATACTGTCCGAATTAAGCCCTTCGGTATCGAAGCATTAAAATTAACCACAAGCGGAGAAAGTCTCCCCGTCATTGAAATCATCCCCGGCCAGATAGTCACCAAGCGAAGAATTGAAAGAGTCAAAGCCAAAGATGGCGTAGTTATGCCTGACTTACAGGAAGATATATTAAAGCTGGCGGTAGTAGAAAGACATAAGGCTAGCGGTAACATCGGTCTGGGGTTGGTTAAAGGCTTCGGCCTGAAACGAGGCGCGCTAGCCTCATCCATAGCTCACGACTCTCACAACATAGTAGCCGTCGGCACGAATGACCCCGATATCTTCACAGCAATCAAAGAGATTGAGAGATTGCAAGGTGGGTTAGTAGTGTGCGTTGATGGCAAAATCCTGGCGGCTTTACCGCTACCCATCGCCGGCCTACTTTCACCCGAACCCCTAGAAGCAGTCGTCAAAAAGTCCGAGAAGGTGGGAAAAAACGCATCAGGGCTAGGAAATATCCCCCCAGCACCCTTCGCTCTTCTTTCCTTCATCGCCTTACCAGTAATCCCCGAACTTAGGTTGACTGACATGGGGCTGGTAGACGTGCTAGAATTCAAACTAATTTAAAAAAGAAGAGTTATGGAAATTGCTAATCTGCCAAACTTAAAGCTGTGATTTCGGTGGCTTCAGGGGGCAAAGATAGGCTTAGCTACAATCACTTCTTCTTCAGACTAGCGATGAACTGATCAACACTAACAGCAGCCATAGTCATAGTTCCGAGTGTGCCTCTAGAACCCAGTTCTACAGCTATCTTACTTATGGCCTCGTTGCTTGGAGCGTCCAGGATGTTTACAAAATCATAGGGGCCAAGTAAAGCATACTGAGCGAGTACCTTAGCCCCCATAGCCTCAACTTCCTTGTTAACCTCCTTTATCCGCTCCGGCTTCTCTTTATATGGTTTTTCTGCCTTCATCGGTCAGGGTTGTTAGCATCACATAAATCGGCATAGTGTCCCACCTCCTCCTAAATATTTAAAACCAGCTTTGCCCCCTGAAGCTTAATTCAATTCTAACAGATTCCAAGAACAATTCAAGCCCTTATTTAGAAATATTTGGCCATCGACATTAGCAACAATAAAAGCCTTCTAATGTCTTGCTGAGATTCTTTACTCCGCCCAGAATGACTACAGAAAGCTAGAATGACAGTGATGGCTCAATATGGACAGAAAACAGTTAGGATGATATAGAGGAAATGCCCCAAAGATAAGAAGTATAGAGAACGATAACGATGGGGGCTCGTTCAGATGATATCTAGAACTGCTGCCTGATTTGTTTTATTATAAAAAATCTATCCAGTCGGTTTTTTTACCTTGGCTCGGCTGCTCCGCGCCAAAACCCTGATGGCTTCCATCAAGTCCTGACGCCTGCAATCTTTGGTCAGGTACCAACTAGCACCAGCATCAAGCGCTGACCCGACATAATCGCCGTAGACCGTTAGAAACAGGATCTTGACATCAGGCAGGCTTCTCTTTATGCGGCGGGTTGCCTCTGTACCATCTATGCCGGGCATGTGGGCATCCATCAAAATGACATCAGGGTTCAGTTTTTCCGCTTTCGTCACCGCGTCCAAACCATCCACAGCCTCTCCAATCACATCTATGTCAACTTGGGGCTCGAGTATGCTCTTAAGTCCCTCCCTGACTACTTCATTGTCATCAACTATCAGCACCTTTATCTTTTCCATATTTCACCTCTCCCTATATCAACGCTTGCACTTTCTTCGGTGTGATTCAACTCTTTAGCAATCACCTTGTTTTAAGTTTACCTTCTTAACTCGGTTTCACAATCGGGAGAGTGGCTGGTTTCACATTCGGAAAAAGGTTGACTTTAAAATCAACCTTTTCTCCGATGCCAAGTAATACTTTAGTATGATTAAAGACGGATTATACCTTTTTTAAGAGCATGGGTTACGGCTTCGGTGCGGTCGTTCACTCCCAGTTTTTGAAAAATATTAGCAATATGCGTCTTCACCGTACTCTGGGCAATGTTAAGTTGAGCACTAATCTCTTTATTAGCCGCACCTTTAGCCATAAGTTGCAATATTTCCAGCTCTCGCTCGGAAAGCCCCCCACCAGACGGTGTCCGGCGAGATAGCTCGGAGAAACGGTCGAGCAATTTTGACGCCACCACTGGCTGAATAAGTGACTCACCCCGATGAACAGCTCTTATTGCCTTGAATAAATCTTCCCTCGGAGCATCTTTAAGGAGATAGGCCCGAGCACCAGCCTCGATACCACTAAATATATACTCGTCATCGCTATAGGTAGTCAGGATTATGAATTTAACATCAGGCATCGCTGAGCGAATCTGACGCATAGCTTCGACGCCGTCCATCTCAGGCATCCGAAGGTCCATAAGGACTACGTCTGGGTTCAACTCCCTGGCTTTATTCACTGCTTCCACCCCATCTCTAGCCTCTCCAACTACCTCGAAGTCATGCTCCCGACCCAGCATGGTAAACAGCCCCTCTCTAACCACCGGATGGTCATCAGCGATCAAAATCCTTATAGCTCCCACTATGAAACCTCCTTGCTGGTAGGAATAACTACTCTAACCAGCGTTCCTTTACCCCTCCTGCTCTGTACTTCAAACGTACCTCCTAAGCCTCGAGCACGTTCTCGCATACTTATCAACCCGAAGGTATCCCGCTTCTTTTCACCACCACCTGATGTTCTTGGTTTAAAGCCAACACCATTGTCGCTAATGCTTAGTTCCACCGCCAATTCATCAAATGTCAGATTTACCTCCACTTCAGTAGCTTTGGCATGCTTTCTCACATTGGTCAGGGACTCCTGGCAAATGCGAAGAAGGCCTGCTTCTAGCTCAGGTGGCAGGTCACGCCGTGCACCAAAAACACTGAACTTCGCATTCACCCCAATACTCTGACTGAATTTATCTACCTCCTGTTTAATCGCCTCAACTAAAGGCAGCTGTTCCAAAGCCTGAGGCCGGAGATTCCACACTGAGCGCCTGGCTTCAGCCAAGCTTTTTCGAGCCAAGCTTCGAGCTTGGTTCAAATGTCGCTCCGTTGCTGAGACATCCTCGCCCAATGCTTGCTCAGCTGCTTCAAGCTGTAGAATAATGCCGCTGAATCCCTGAGCCAGCGTGTCATGAATTTCTCTCGCCATGCGGTTCCGTTCCTCCATCACCGCCATCTGGCGTGTCTCCTCATAAAGGCGAGCATTGTCAATAGCCACAGCCAACTGGTCAGCCAATGTCTGTGCAGTGAACAAGTCAGCTTCGCCAAAAGCATCAGCTTCGGTGCTCTCGATATCCAGAACCCCGAGAACCTTACCGCCAATTCTGACCGGGACAGCAAGCTCAGACTTGGTGTCTCTCAAGGCCTCGACAGAGCGATACCTGGGATCCCCACTTACATCATTCACCAGAATTGGTTCACCTGTCTGAGCTACCCAGCCAACTATACCCTCCTCATCGACTTCCAGCGGAACCCCGACTGGTATAACCCCCCTCTGCCCGCTCAGACACAGTGCTTTAAGCATAAGTGCACCAGAGCTAGGCTCCAAGAGAAAGATGTTAACATTATAGTAGTGAAAAGTCTCGCGGAGCAGATTGCCTACATACGGCAATAATTCGTCGAGGTTCACAATAGAGCTAATCTTGCGACCGACTTCATTTATGGCACGCAGTTGCTCTGCCCTCTGTCGCTCTTGCTTAGTGCGTTCTTCAACCTTTCGTTCCAAGTCAGTATAAGACTCCTTTAAGGCCTTAGCCATTTCATTAAATTGTTCGGCCAATTGCTGGATTTCGTCACCGGTTTCAGCCTCAATACTATAATCGAGTTCACCCTTGGCTATAACCTGAGCGCCTTTAGTCAGCGCCAGTATCGGTCTGGTGATAGCCCTTGATAGTAGAAATATCACAGCAACAGCAATGAGGAGCATCCCGCCAAAAATGGCGATAAAAAGCAACTGCGCCTTCTTCACCTGGTCATCTATATTTTGAGTGGTAGCCAGAACCGTGGCAGCTATCTCGCTTTCTAACCCCTCGGCAGGCGCCGAGTATTCGTCAATGTAGGCAGTCGCAGCTACCACAAGATTCGTACCTTCCACAGGGATACAATGCATATATTTCTGCCGGACATTCCCCTTAGCATCTTCCCAGTCATAATACCCTGAAGCTTCCCCCAAAAAGCTTCTCTCAACAATAGACGAGAAATAGACAGGTTCACCGCCTATTTTACGCAAGTTAACACCAACCATCTTAGGGTCTGCATGAAAATAGACGGTTCCAGTCTTGTCATAAACCATCGTATAACCAGTTTGCCCCACATTCTGAACAGCTATTTCCTTCAGCTCTGGATTCTCCTTCAACTTGGACATATCTGGGTTTGGATGATAGCGCATAAAAAGCCCTATCTCATTGGCCACGTTCAATGCTCGCCGTTGCACCAGCCGCCTGCCCAGATCTTCCAACGCAGCAGTGCTCTGCCGAGCAACTTCTTCTCCCATGGTAATGCTATTATTTCTAACGAGAGAACTGATCTCATATATACTGCGAAACGACAGTGAACTGATAACTCCCAGCGAGATAAATGATAAAGCCAAAAATGGGATGAGAATCTTGGCTCTTAAGCCAAACCTTATTTTCATCTTACCTCCCAACTTCCATACTTTCTGC
>JAPLHH010000287.1 GCA_026389735.1 Chloroflexota bacterium
ATCTAAATCTTCCACTGTTTGACGTACTGTATTCGCAAAATTTGGGTCATTACTATCGCCATCAGTCAGAGCTGCAATGCATTTTGCCCCTGTTTTATCCAAGACAGCCCCTAAGTACCATGCTGCGTTTTTACCCAGAGGTCCCCCTCCAGTGGCTATGGCAAAGCCATATTTACCTTTCAAGGATGGACGGTGAGCCATTCCCCATGACCGATCAAGAAATGCCTTTAAGTGACAATCTACCATTCCTGAAGCACAAGTACCTATGTATACAATACCGTCAACTTCATGCATTCTCCTTTTTATTTCTTCATACTCATCTTTAGCAACACAGATACCCTCTACTCTAAAATCACAAAGATAGCATCCAATACAGGGGCCAACTTTGTGATCTTCTAATTCTATAAGTTCCACCTTGTTTCGTGAGTACCTGTTGATAGATTCAACTATGGATGCACCGGCTTGGTCTTCAGATATCCTGTTACCCGTTATAACCAGGATGGTCTTATCGCCATCTTTCTCTGCTTCGCGACCATTTACTTCAAAACCTTTCCCACGACACAAGGGGGAAAGATAAGCTCGGTCTAAATAAGCACTTTCTTTAGCAGGAACATATCCATCTTCCAAAGCCCGGTTAATTTTTCCTGCTAGAACCCGACAACTATCCTCGGTTTCTTCTTCATCAACGTATCCAAAAAAAGGATTTCCTTCAGCAGATATATCACCAATATAGCCAAACCCCAACTGCTCGCTTACAAATCTAACTCTATCGAGAATGTAATCATCCAGGGCACGACCAGATGTCATAACTGAAGCGGCGATTTTACCCGTAAAATCATAACCTTTCTGGGTAAATAGTTTATCAAAAAGATACTGCATCTGAACAGGAACAAATAGAACCCATGCCCCAAAAGTCCAGATAATCGCATCCGCGTTCTTCATTTTTTCAACAATTTTAAGGAAGGTAGGTTCCGCTTCTGTTGGATTAGATGATAACCTTGCTTTTACTACGTCTACAAACTCGTAGTCATAATCGAGGAAGCGAGACATGTACAACGCAGTGGACAAACTTGCGCTTTTCTTGCCTCTGGGGCTGCCACATAGAAAAAGTACTTTCTTCATGATTTTCACTCCTTATATTCTTTGGGTCAATAATTTCATATAACGTTCTCAGGCTATACGACGTTTTATTATTTTGCTACCTGTGCTTCGCTTCGACTTATCGCAAAATAGCCAAATGTGCCGAAGGCCAAGTGACGAAGGAGCACCGCGTATAGCCTGTGTTAGAAGCAGTAGTTTGCCGTTTTTATCTCGGATGCTCCAAATCACCTGTGTAACCTTCAACTATCTCCTCACCATTTTGGATAAACGGTAAAATTTTTGAGAAGACTTTTGCGCTAGTCTACTGATGTACGGCAAACATCACACAATTCGCCCTCTTGTGTGATAGCAACCTGTCATCAGTCGTCTAGAGGGAGCAGTGTAACCGCGCTTAGTTCTACCTTTTCACAAGGTCTTCGTGCCGTCGTACCAGTAGAGCTCATAGTTGTCCCGACCTTGTTCCTTAACCCAGTACATCGCAGTGTCAGCATTCTTCAACAAGGCTTCACCATCTTCACCATCTTCCGGATAGATGGCAATGCCGATGCTGGTTGTGGTATGAATCTGATGACCACCAAGCACAAACGGCTTTCGAAAGGCTTCTAAGATCTTCTGGGCAACCTTGGTAGCATCTTCTATCTTAGCGATTTGTGCTAGCAACAACACAAACTCGTCGCCACCCATACGGGCAACCGTATCACTCTTACGAACAAGGCCTGTCAACCGCTCTCCAGCAGCTCTTAGCAACTGGTCGCCGACACCATGTCCCAGCACATCATTAACATCTTTGAATCGGTCTAAATCGAGCATCATTACGGCCAGCCTAGTGTCATTGCGCTGCGCCTGAGCCAACCCAACAACGAGGCGGTCATTCAACAATAACCTGTTGGGCAAGCCGGTCAATGGGTCATGCGTGGCCATGTCAGCAAGTTTTTGCTCCAACTGCTTGCGCTCAGTTATGTCCATAAAGCTTCCCATCGCGGCTCGTTTCCCCTTGTATTCTGTGGAGGTTACCTTTTCTAAAACCCAAATTATCGCGCCATTCTTCCTTACAAACCGGTACTCATAGGGGAGAGAACTTCCACCCTTCAGGCTCTCTATCGCCTTTTTCCTGACTGTTTCCCTATCCTCGGGATAAACCAAATCCAGAGAATTCATGCCCAATAATTCCAGCTCTAAATAACCTGTTAGTTCCTGAAACAGGGAATTGGCATATTGAAATTTTCCATCCTGGACAATATAAATCCCTGTCCCGGCACAACGCAGCAAAGCTTGAGCCAGGTCCGATGACTCACTCAGCTTTTGCCGGCTTCTCTCGGATGCCCTGCTCCCTTTTGGTTTATCTCTTGAGGTTGGCGTGGCTTTCACAGTTAACTGAAAATCCCAGTACTGAATTTGGCGAATTTACGACCTGCCCCAGGCTATCTTATAAGTATATCAAATTCCAAGCGGACAATAAAAGCTCTGCCGCAGGTAAGTACCCTCTCATTTTTCAATTTCGACATGAGGGCAGGTAAGTTTAAGGTCGTAAATACACCCTTCAGATTTTCGATAAGCCAATGCCGAATTGAGCAAGCATCTCCTGATTTGAGGTAGGCACACAGAAGGGGTCCTGACCGGTCTATTAGGGATGACCAAAGAGGAGAGCAGCAAACTGAAAGAGCAGCGTGTGATTTGAACGTATTTAGTCAATGCCTAAGCCAGTTCTACAGCTTCACCACCTTGGCAGTATAGACATCTGGGAGGTCAAGGATTTCCTGTATTTGCCCTTCAGGAAGAGTCTCGTCCAGAGCCAGAATCATAAGCGCCTGACCTCTGGGCTGGAGTCGGACCAGTTGCATGGAGTTAATATTGATATCTGCTTTGCCGGTTATATTGCCCACAGCACCGATAAGTCCAGGACGGTCACGATGGTCGCTGAACAAGAAATAACCACCGGTGGGGACGATGTCCGGCCAAAAATTGTTTATCCTAACGACGTGAGTCTCTCCGCGCAACACGGTGCCGGCAACTATAGTCACTCCGGCATCGGTGACAACTTCCAGAGTAATCAGGCTCGCATAGTTCTCACAGGTGGTTTCCTTCTGCTCAACAATCTTTATGCCCCGCTGGGTAGCAATAAGAGTAGCATTGACCAGATTAATCCTTTCTTCACTTATTCCCTCCAGCAAACCGCCGATTACTGATGCTTTTATGGCGCTGGTATCATAATTGGCAATCTCCCCGTTGTATTTAATCTGGATGCTCTTTATCTGCCCTTCCATTAGCTGCCTAGCCAAGCTGCCCAGCGTTGAAGCCACGTACATAAACGGAGCCAGCAAAGCCAGCATCTCAGCTGGAATCTGGGGAGCATTCACAGCATATCTGGCCGGCTGGCCGTTCAATACAGCCATGACCTGCTCAGCAACTTCAAGGGCAACACTGGCCTGCGCCTCGGTAGTGGAGGCGCCCAGATGGGGAGTAACGATAATCTTGTCGCTTTGGAAAAGTACGCTATCGGTCACAGGCTCTTTGATAAAGACATCTATAGCCGCGCCAGCCACCTTCCCCGCCTCCACTGCCTTAAACAAGGCTTCTTCATCAATAAGCCCGCCACGGGCACAGTTGATAATACGCACCGTTGGTTTCACCTTATTTAGTTCCTTAGCACCAATCAGCCGCTTGGTCTGGGAAGTCAACGGCAGATGAAGCGTGATAAAGTCAGACTCCTTCAACAACTGCTCCAGAGACACCAACTCTACACCCAAATTGCGGGCGTAATCAGCGGAGACAAATGGGTCATAACTAATGAGCCGCATTTTAAAGCCCTGGGCCCGCCTTGCAACCTCGGAGCCAACATTGCCCAACCCGATGATGCCTAAGGTCTTGCTTCTGAGCTCAATACCCATGTAGTCACTTCGCTGCCAGACACCTGATCTGAGCTTGGCATTAGCCTGCGGAATATGGCGAGCCAGAGCCAGCATCATGGCGATGGTATGCTCGGCAGCAGCCATGGTATTGCCGGTAGGAGCATTGACCACCACCACACCCTGCCTGGTAGCAGCCTCAACATCAACGTTGTCCAGGCCGACACCAGCCCGGGCAATAACCTGAAGTTTTTTGCCAGCCTGAATGATGTCAGCAGTGGCTTTAGTCTCACTGCGGACTATCAATGCCTCGTAATCACCGATTATGCTCTTAAGCTCCTCTGGCTTAAGCCCGAGCTTGACATCGACTTCAGCCTGAGCCTTTAAAGCTTCTATACCTTCCTTAGCTACGGGGTCGGCAATAAGAATCTTCATGACACAATTCCCTTTGGACAGGTCTAAAGACCTGTCCCTACTTTTTGTTTATGAACTCGCCTGAGGAATAACCTTAGCTATAGCATCCAGGACCTCTTTGATATCCTTTTCTGTGATCCAGCCCAGGTGACCAATGCGGAAGATTTTCCCTGACAGATTGCCTTGTCCTCCAGCTAGGACAACATCATGCTCATTTTCAAGCAACTGAAGCAACTTAGACACATTGAGTTTGTCTGAAGCTCTGATGGCGGTTATAGTATTTGAAGCATACTTTTCCTCAGGGAGTAGAGACAACCCCATAGATTTAGCTCCGTTTCGGGCCAGACCAGCTATTTTGGCATGGCGGGCAAATAGTTTAGGCAAGCCCTCAGCCAATATCATGTCTAATGCCACAACCAAGCCAAAGAACACGGAAACAGCCGGAGTCGTTGGTGTTTGTCCCTTCTCTAAATAGTCCTTGGCTGATGTAAAATCCCAGTAATACCGGGGCATTTTTGCTTTGGCATGAGCTTGCCATGCTTTCTCGCTGACGCTAACCATCGCCAGTCCCGGCGGTACCATCCAGCCTTTTTGAGACGCTGTGACCACCACATCGCACTGCCAGGCATCGACAGGCAGGTCAATAGAACCAAGCCCACTTATGGCATCAACCAGTATAAGCTTGTCGAACTCTTTGGCAATAGCGCTGATGGACTTCAGGTCGTTGGTAACTCCGGTGGAAGTCTCATTATGTGTCACCAACATCGCTTTGATTCCGGAATCAGCTTTCAAAGCTTGGCGCACAGCATCTGGGTCAACCGGTTTGCCCCATTCGAAATTGAGGCGTTTTACCTCAGCGCCGTAAGCTTCAGCAATTTCAGCAAAGCGGTCGCCGAAATTACCACAGGAAGTAGCCAGGACTTTATCACCGGGGGATAAAGTATTGACAACGGCTGCTTCCATGCCGCCGGTACCTGAGCCAGTCAGCAGAAAAACATCGTTTTTAGTCTGGAAGACTTCTTTCAGCTTAGGCGTGATATCACGGATAATCTCGGCAAATTCCTTGCCCCGGTGATTTATCATCTGCCGGCCTATGACCTTCAAAACCTCCGGCGGACAGGGGGTGGGACCAGGTATTCTTAATTGCTGCATGTCATACCTCCATTTTTAATAATCAGATTAATTACTGCCGGCAATCTTCGCAAAGCGACGTTTACCTACCTTAATTATACTACCTGGTTTAAGCGTTGACACATCTATATCCTCGGTTACCGGCTTCCCGTCTACTTCAATAGCCCCTTGAGCTAAGAGACGTCTCGCCTCTGAACGGCTCTTTGTGAGTCCGACCTTAGTTAGTTCAGCCGTAAGCATAAGCGCCTGGCTAGTCAAAATGGTCGGGGGTATTCCTGCAACAGATACTATAGCCGTTGGAACTTTAATCGTTACCCCTTCTTCCGGAGCCTCCCTCCTCTGGAACAACTTAGAAAAATGGTCTTCGGCTTCACGAGCGGCTTGAGCCCCGTGGAATTGAGTCACGATTTCATAAGCTAAGCGTTTCTTAACAACCATAGGATTAAGTGAGCCGTTTGCCATTTGCACCTTGAACTCAGCAATTTCCTCATCCGGTACGTCGGTTACCAGCTCAAGATAGTCAGCGATGAGACTATCGGGAATCGACATGACCTTACCGTAAATCTCGTTTGCTGGCTCATCAATGCCTATGTAATTACCCAAGCTCTTGCTCATCTTCTGACTGCCGTCAGTGCCGATAAGAAGAGGAACGAGAAACACCTGCTGTGGTCGTTGCCCCATCATCTGCTGCAGTTCCCTGCCTACAAGACAATTGAATTTCTGGTCGGTGCCGCCGAATTCAACATCGGCTTCTATGGCTACCGAATCATAGGCCTGGAGCAATGGGTAGAGCAATTCAGTGATAGCGATAGGACGTCCTGAGCTGTACCGATTGCCAAAGTCCTCCCTAGCCAGGAACTGGGCAACAGTGAATTTGCTGGTGAGTTTGATGACATCCTCAAGTCCGAACTTACCGAACCACTCACTCTGCCATCTCACTTCGGTTTTCTCCTTAGCCACCACCTTAAAAAACTGCTTCATGTAAGTTTGAGCGTTATCCTGTACTTCTTCCGCAGAAAGCATGGGACGAGTAGCCGACATACCACTGGGATCGCCAATCCGGGCCGTCCAGTCACCAACGATAAGGATAACGCGATGACCCAACTGCTGAAATTGACGCAGCTTCCTCAAGCCAACCACGTGTCCCAGATGTATATCCGGGCAACTGGGGTCGAAACCCTGTTTCAACCTCAGCGGTTTCCCCGATTCGAGTAACTTTATCAGCTCAGACTCAACTATAGTCTCAGCTACCCCTCGCCTTAACAGCCATTTGAGGTCTGGACTGGTCATATTCTAGGTCAAGCCTCCTACTGTTTCATCCGTTCGCTTAGAACTTGCCTTGCCTGTTCTACATCCCTACCCATTTGAGACTTTAGCTCTTCCACAGTATCAAAGCGCTTTTCGTCTCTCAGCTTGTCTACAAGGTCAATCGTGAGCCTCTGCCCGAGCAGCTCTCCTTCGTAGTCCAGAAGATATGTTTCCACCAAGCGCTTACCACCACCAAAGGTAGGGCGAACACCAATGCTGGTTACCGAAGGCACGAGCTCATGGCCAACATGGGCGATAGTAACATAAACTCCATCGCTGGGCAACGCCTGCTCCGGTTTCAGCTCCAAGTTAGCAGTAGGAAACCCGAGGGCTTTGCCTCGCCTATCACCACTCACAACCTGACCATTAAGACTGAAAAGTCGCCCGAATAGTTTCTCCGCCTTTTTCATGTCTCCCTGAGCCAAAGCCTGACGAATAGCACTACTGCTTACCACCTGACCATCAAGAACCACTGGCGGTATGACTTCAACACTGAAGCCCATCTCCTGGCCCAGAAGTCGGAGTTTCTCAGCATCGCCTTCTCTACCTCTCCCCAGGACAAAATCAGGACCGATTATCAAGCCACGCATTTTCAGATGCTCCTTAAGCAGTTGAACGAATCTTCGAGCGGTGAGCTGAGCTAGTTCAGGAGTGAAGGGCAAGGCAACAACCACATCTATTCCCAAACCCCGAAGCAAACTGATTCTAGCCTCCAAATCACTTAGCCAGAGCAATTTGTTCTCCGGGGACAGCACCGCTTTTGGGTGGGATTTAAAGGTGACTACACCGCTGAGCCAGTTTTTCCTCCGAGCTTCGTCTCGCAAATGAGTCAGCAAGCGTTGATGTCCGAGGTGAATCCCGTCGAAGACACCGATGGTAAGCAGCGTCTCCTTTTGTGGTCTTACTTCGGCTAGCTCTTTTTCAATCTGCACGACTGATTTCTCCAATCAGCTGCCGGATTAAAAACTAAGATTTTACTTTGATAGAGGGATTAGCCAGGCGCCGGCCTACGGCTTCAGCCACAGATTTTAGCTGAGACATGAGCTGATGAAAATTAGCGAAGGTGAGCGACTGAGCACCATCTTTAAGTGCCAAGTCTGGATTGGGATGTACCTCAACCATTATACCGTCAGCCCCAGCAGCTACTGCAGCTAAAGCCATGGGAATCACCAAATACCACTTGCCCGTGCCGTGGCTCGGGTCAGCAATAATCGGCAAATGGCTAACTTTTTCAATAATTGGGATAACGCTTATATCCATAGTGTTCCGAGTATAGGTTTCAAAGGTTCTAATACCTCGTTCGCAAAGCATGAGCTGCTCATTGCCTTGGGCCAGGATATATTCAGCAGCCAACAACCACTCCTGAACAGTAGCCGATAGCCCTCGCTTCAGCATTACAGGCTTACCTGTTTTACCGACTTCCTCAAGGAGATTAAAATTTTGCATATTGCGAGCGCCTATCTGGAGAATATCAGCATATCTCGCCACTAGTTCGACTTCACTGGGTGACATGACTTCAGTTATAACCGGCAATCCAACCTCTTTCTTAACTCGAGCCAAAAGCTCAAGGCCCGGCTCACCCAGACCACGGAAACTATAAGGCGAGGTGCTTGGTTTAAAGGCACCGCCGCGTAAAATGGTTGCCCCAGCCGCTTTCACAGCTCTGGCTGTTTCCAAAAGCTGCTGCTCACTTTCCACAGCACATGGCCCAGCCATAACCACTACTTCCTTGCCGCCAATAGTAATTCCACCAACCTTAATTGTAGTGTCTAATGGATGAAACTCACGGCTACTAAGTTTATATGGCTTGCTAACCCGGATAACTTCATCGACACCGGGAAGCATTTCCAGCATGTCCTCAAATTCAGGAAAGATTTGCCCTACCACCCCGACGATAGTGCGTTCCACGCCTTGGGACACGTGCGTCTTCAAGCCAGCGGATTCAATCCGCTTAACCACTCCAGCGATTTCCTTATCGCCTGAACCTACTTTCATAACTACTATCATTTTTTGTCCTCACCCTGCCAGATTCTCTCACCTTCATCTCTAAGTGTCACCGCATCCCCCAAATAAACGTGTATTATCTCCTCATTTTTTTTATTAGTGTTGAACAACACCAGGACCCTCAAACATCTGGACAAACTTCCAGGTACATTCATCTCATGCCCACAAAGCAAGGGAAGCTGCGTCCAGCCCAACTCCCGAGCAGCTGCTGCTGGAAATGCGGCATTAAGGTCAGGTGTCGTGGTAAATAAAATACAAGCTACATCGCTGATTTCTACCTCATTAGCTTCCATTAAGTTCTGAAGCAATGCTTTACTCGCAGCTATTATAGCCTCTTTGGTGTTTTCCGACACAGTAATAGCGCCTCTTATGCCACGGCACCACAATTTGTATCCATACCCCCTTCTATGGTTAGCTTAATAGCCTACCCCATTAAGCCCCTTATAGTCAAGACTTTCTTGCCTTAAAACCAACAAAGAGGGTAAACTAAGAACAGGCATAGCAATTGCCCTGTTTTCAGCAACGGAGGTTCATTATGGATGGCAGTCAAAAAGTGGCCACTGTACTTGGTGTATTCCTGGCCATCGTCATGCTGTGCGGGGGCTCAGGATTTCTCAGCTATATTTACGGTTATCAAATAGGACATGAAGCTAGCTACAACGAGGGATATAATCAAGGAAAAGACGAAGGTTATCAAGCTGGCTATGAGGCTGGTTATAAGCCTGCCCCGGAACAGGAACCATCCAGCGGATACGCCATTCACAATCCCACCTATCAGGAAATGAAAACATTTCTATCTCAAGACACCACTAATTCAAAGACCTATACAGAAGATGAATATGTCTGCGTCGACTTCGCTGCTGCAGTGAACAATAATGCTGAGGCTGAAGGCATACGTTGCGCTACCGTCGATATTTTCCACCCCGAAGGCTACGGTCACACCATAGTAGCCTTCGAAACTACAGATAGAGGCTTAATATTTATTGAGCCGCAGTTTGACCGCGAGGTAGAATTAGTTGTAGGTAAGAGCTATTCCCAGACTAACAACTTCACACCGGCGCTCCGTGATGATACTATCAATCGATTCGTGGTTATCTGGTAGATTCCCTTCTTAGCTCAATTGACTAGGTGGAACTGATAGTGCTATGGCAAACGTATTCGGTCTAAAGCTGGCAGCAGCAAAGGCATAAATTTAGTCAAAACAAGCGTTGCCACCACTTTTAAGCATTTTCAGTCTATGATAGAATTACTGAGGAAAATATAGGGAGGTGGAAAATGAAAATTCGAGACGTTATGACGTGGAATGTAGTTGCTGTGTCAAGTGATACACCGATAATGGAAGCCAGGAAAATCATGGACGCACATAACATCCGCCGTTTGCCAGTCGTTGATAAAGGGAAATTAGTTGGCATGGTGAGCAAAGAGCATATAGCCCGTTCAAGCCCATCACCGGCTACCAGCTTAAGCGTCTGGGAAATCAACTATCTACTG
Source organism: Chloroflexota bacterium (assembly GCA_026389735.1). The sequence continues at coordinate 10,296 of JAPLHH010000287.1, forward strand.
GCAAAGATGACGGTTAAAGAAGTCATGACAAAAGATGTGGTCACAGTCCACCCCGATATGGCCGTAGAAGCTGCTATAGCTTTGGCTCAAAGCAAGGGCGTAGGCGCCCTGCCAGTGCTGGAAGACCATAAACTCATAGGCATAGCCACAACCAACGATTTCTTCTACAAAATACTCAACCCGCTGTTGGGGATAGGCGAGCCAGGGACACGCATAATCATCTCCAGAGGCGCCGAAGCCAAAAGCATACAAGAGATTATGGAGGCCGTCCGGAAGTTTGGAGCCAAAATAGCCTCATTCCACAGCATGCCACCAGTTGAAGGCAAGGAACATGACCTGTGCATCCATGTTGACAAAGGAGATGTTGAACAGCTTGTCAAAGACCTGGCAAGCAAAGGTTACTCAACTGAGATAGTAGAGCGGTAAAACTCTATAGGTTTCTCCAAAAAGTCGAACGGCTTGACCATTATAAAGCTGCTTAGTTGGGTTTGGGCAGCTTGGTAGTGATTATTCGGTGCCAACGGATAGACTTGACACCTGATTTAGCAGGTCGGTTTCGTGCTCTATCTCCACTGCAACCTATTGACAACAGCGATTTAAGGTGATAACCTGCACCTAGTTATCCGAGGTGCGAAGGAGTAGCCTATGAATCGTGTCGCCATTGTTACCGATAGCGCGAGTTGTCTACCACAAGAAATCAAAGTCGAGTACGAAATTGAAGTAGTACCGTTAAAAATCCACAACCGAGATAAGACATACTCAGATATCATCGATATTGCGCCTCATCAAGTCTACGCGTTACTAAGAGCTGACGAAATCCTTACCACATCGGCACCACCACCGGGAACATTTCTTGAAACTTTTCACCGCCTGGCCACGAAGGCCAGGGAAATCCTGTGCCTCACCGTTGCCTCCACCTATAGCGCCACTTTCTCTTCAATGCAATCAGCCATATACACAGCTAAGAAGCAACTGCCTAAACTCCGAATCGAACTGGTCGATTGTTACACTGGCTCAGCAGCCCAAGCTTTAATAGCTCTAACCGCAGCCCGCACTGTGAAACTAGGCAGCAACCTGAATCAAACTATCTCAAAGGTCAACCAGGTCATCCCAAAGGCCGAAATCACCGTAGCGCTCGATACCCTGAAATATCTGGAGAGAAGTGGCAGAGCCCCAAAGGTAGGCGTCTGGGCGACTTCATTGCTCAAGCTAAAACCGGTGGTAATTAACCGAATGGGTCACGCCCATTTCTTAGGAATGGTCAGAAGTCGCTCTCAGGGCATTGAACGAATGATTAGAACTATGAGGGAAAAGGTAGGACCTAACAGAGTAAGTGCTATAATCGTCCACAGCGAACTCGAAACCGAAGCCAAGGAACTGGAGCGCCGCCTGCACAGTGAATTCAACTGCAACGAAACCTACGTTACCGAGGTCACTGCGGTGGTTGCCGTTCATCTAGGCCCCGGTGCCATAGGCATCGCCTTTTTGCCCTTATGAGTATGCCTCTGCTAATATTCCAACCGTAATGCCCCCAAGCCTTGTCTCAATTGCCCAAGAACCGGTCGGAAGTTTCCTAACTTTGATTTTCTTGATAAACTTTTAATGAGGATATGAGGAGGACTAAATGATACTAGCCGATATCGCTCTAGTGGTAGGTGCCTACCTCCTAGGCTCGCTGCCTTACATGATTCTTCTGGGCCGAGCCAAAAGAGTTGACCTATCTAAAGAAGAAGACCTGCACATGGCACTGTGGCATAAAGCAGGTCGCCTCGAAGGTTTGTCTGGAGTACTTGTCGATATACTGAAAGGAGTCATACCCATCGTCATCGGCTTTGTCTTTAATTTTCCTCTGGCTGTGACCGCTGCAGCCGGTGTAGCCGCAGTCGTCGGGCAAATGTGGCCTGTATTCCGAAAGTTCGACGGCGAAAAAGGCAATACCACGGGCATAGGGTTGGTTATCGCTCTTACCATGTACCTTACTGCAACCTATTCTCCACTTGCTTATATAGTCTTTATTATCTTTGCCATCCTTATACTTATAGGCATCGGCATCAGGACAATCCCCCGCTTTATGCAGCCCGATCAAACATTCAGCCAACGCTTCATGTTCGGTGGCCCCGTAAGCAACAGCATGCCCCTGGGTATGGCTGTCGGCTTTGCCGCAGCACCGCTAAGCTCCTGGTGCCTAAGACAACCACTGGAGATGACCTGGGTCCTTTTGGCTGTCTTTGTCGCCATAATGATACGCCGTCTCACTGCGGGATTAAACAAAGACCTCAAAGATCCCAAGACGAGCGTCAAAAGTATATTGATTAACCGCCTTCTCTACGACCGGAGTTATCTCTAGGTATATAAATCAAACCCTCTTCTGCACT
>JAPLHH010000001.1 GCA_026389735.1 Chloroflexota bacterium
TGCAGTCGCTCGACTGTAGGTTGTTCTTCGCTGTAAGGGCCGATGTGGAGGATTTGAGCCACTGTCCCGTAACCCCACTGCTCGATTTTGACTTCGGTGCCAGGAGTTTTCTGCGGGATTGAGGATATTTGCTCGGGGATAGGCAGTCCCCAGATGCCGAGCCACTCGTTCTTGGGGACGAGGTGGGCATCAGGCCAGCGTGCTCGCAGGCTGCTGACTTTGAACTCAACGCCTTTCTTTTTGAGGTCGAACTTCAGCTTGTAGACTGAACCGTAGAGGGCGGACATAGATTCGGTGGCTACTTTGTTGGGGTCACCTTTGGTGTAGACGACAGCCATTTTCTGTGATGGCATCTTAAGTATCTGTGGCTCTTTTTTAGCTGCTGGTTTCTGTGGTGTCATGTGAGCACCTCCTAGAGTTTAAAGGTATTGCCATGCGCCTGTCTGATTATACATCCAGTTAAGGCAAAATAGAATACCTAAGCCTGTGTTTAATTGTCATTGCGAGCCGAAGGCGTGGCAATCTCAGAGATTGCTTCGTCGCTACCGCTCCTCGCAATGACAGGGGGCTCAACGCTCTCTGTTGAACGGCCTGCGGTGTTCTGCTATCCTTTGTGTCAATCACGCTATACAAGCCTAGAGGGGGCATTAATGGGTCAGTCTATAGTTGAAGATTTGGAGCCACTGTTCAATCCCAGGTCGGTTGCTGTAGTCGGGGCGACGAACAACTGGAACAAGTGGGGGCATTCCACTTTTACCAGTGCGCTGAAGGGTTTTCGCGGGAATGTATACCCGGTAAACAATAACGAGAGCGAAGTCCTGGGCCATAAGGCCTTTGCCCGCGTGACTGATATACCGGACCCGGTTGACCTTGTCGTCTTCGTTATCCCAGCCCCTCGTGTTGCCTCCGTCATGGAGGACTGTGTGGCTAAGGGGGTAAAGGCGGGAGTGATTATTTCAGCCGGCTTTGCCGAGACCGGAGAAGAAGGGAAGAAGCTGCAGGATGAAGTTTTGAGGATTGCCAGGAAGGGAGGGATTCGTTTCATCGGCCCTAACTGTATGGGGTTCTGGAGCGCCTCGTCGGAACTTAGGGCTTTTATGTTTCCTCTGCCGGTTAAGGATGGGCCTTTGGCTTTTGTATCGCAAGGCGGAAATGTTGGCGGTGCTGTTGTAACATCCGGGTACATGCGCGGAGTAGGTTTTCATCGGTACGTAAGCTGTGGCTGTGCCGCAGATATACAGATTGAGGACTACATCGAGTATTTCGGTGAAGACCCGCAGGTGAAGGTCATTCTGGCGTACATAGAAGGCCTAGCTGATGGCGTACGTTTCTTGGAGAAGGTAAAGAAGGTGACGCCGAAGAAGCCGGTAGTTGTCTTAAAGCCGGGCAAGACGATGGCTGCTGTTAAAGCAATATCGTCTCACTCCGGGGCACTGGCAGGCTCTGATGAGACCTATGAGGCCGCTTTCAAGAGCATCGGGATAACCAGGGTTGAAAGCCCGGAGGAGCTGCTCGATGTCGCCATCGGATTTATAACCCAGCCGCTTCCCCGGGGCAGAAATGTTGCTATCCTAACTCCCGGCGGAAGTTACGGCGTTATTTGTGCTGATGCCTGTGCCTCAGAGGGTCTGAACGTGGTCAAGCTGCCTGATAGGGTTATTGCGGCGCTGGATAAGGTCTTTCCCCCGCGATGGAGCCGGGGCAACCCCGTGGACCCTGCCGGCGATAGGAACTTCGTCACCTTTCTCACCGCTCCTGTGAAGCTGTTGAGAGTTGACGAGGTTGACTCGTTGATCTTTATGGGATTTGGCGGTTTCTCAATTTTTGCTCCGCTGTTCGTATCTACGGATTCTGATTCTGGTGAAGCTGCACCGTGGATTTCCTCACCCGAAGCATTTCGTGAGCTTGCCAGTGCATTCACTAAAGTGCTTAGTTCGAGAGATGCTGCGGAAATCGGCAAATTTATACAGCCTATTGTCGCTGATTTAGCTTCAAGGATGGGCATTTACCATGAGGAAGAAATCGGCGAGCTGACGGAAATAGTTGCCTCTGCCATCGCTGCTGGGAGGCTTAAGGTCCCATTTCTCATTAGCGCTTTCCTGCCACCCGGCTCTCAGGCTCTAGCCGAGATGGGAGTTCGAAACCCACCTACAATTAATGAAGCGGTAGCTCATTTTTTGGTGGCAATGACTGAGCAGTGGGTGGAAAGCTACAAGAAGCCGGTGCTTACCACAACCTTCTTTGCCGAGGACCAGACCCGTCTCCATGGCTCCCACTATGCCTATCCTTCTGGTAGACACGCCGCCAGAGTTCTGATTAAGATGCTGGAGTATAAGGAGTATCTGGAAGCTGTAGGCGTGTATAAAGGGTGACGTTTCTGGCGAGGGCTTTTTTCTAAAACGCATCGGCTTTATGCTGAGCCAGATTCTTCGCTATGCTCAGAATGACAAAAGGCGAAGGGCTCCTTCAGAATGACATTAGCGAAGGACTCAGAATAACAGTGGGAAGGGTTCGCAATGGAGTGACGGGTGAGGATTGCTAAGCACTATTACACTGGAGGAGGTGGGCAATGATGACAAGGTACAAATGTGTTTCTGCCATTGTGTTTATGCTTGTAGCTGTGTTTATGGTTGGCGTGGCTGGCTGCACGCCGTCTGTCTCAGGTAATGGGTGTGCTGCAGTGAAGGCGGAGCTGGACAAAGCCAACGCAGAGCTAAAAAGGCTCAGAATTGAGCAGGATGAAGCTAAAGCTAAGCTGAGCGAGACGAAAGCTGAGATGGACAAGGTGAGGGCTGAGGTTGCCGGAGTGAGGGCTGCTTCCTTAGAGGAATTGCTGCGGCAGAGAAGGTCAGTCAGGGACTATACTGACGCATCTTTAACGAAGGACGAGGTGATGAAGCTCCTATGGGCGGGGCAGGGGATAACCAGTGACCGGGGCTTTCGGACTGCACCTTCGGCTGGCGCGCTTTATCCTCTGGAGCTATACCTGGTGGCTGGCAATGTGGACAACCTGGCACCTGGCATCTATAAATATAATCCTGTGGAGAATGACCTGACCCTTGTCAAGGAAAGAGATGTTCGGGCCGGTTTAGCAACGGCATCTCTAGGTCAGGGAAGCGTGGCAGACGGAGCGGTAGACATTGTAATTGCTGCTGCCTATGAGCGGACAACAGTAAAATACGGCATCAGGGGTGAGAGATATGTCCACATGGAAGCTGGACATGTTGCCCAGAATATCTGTCTTCAGGCGACTGCTTTAAACTTGGGTCTGGTGACCGTCGGTGCCTTTGACGATGCTGCAGTAGCCAAGATCATGGGCATGTCTCAGGACGAGACTCCGCTGTATGTGATGCCGGTGGGCAGAACAAAATAGGGCGACCTTTTTAAGGTCGCCCTGACAGGTTTAGGCGAAAGCTGCTTTCAGCTAGGGTTGGTTTCCCGCCTTGGACTTGTTCTTTGGCTTATCCTTGTCGGGCTTGTTTTGACCATTGCCTTGGGTCGCTTCCTGTCCCTGTGTTTGATTGTCTGTGACCGAGTTTTTCTTTAGCTGCCCGTTCCCAGGCCTGGCTTCGTCATCGCTTTGAGTCGCTTGCCCGCTACCAGCCTGATTTTCCACCTCTGACCTTATTTGGAGCTGGTTCTCCGTGGACTGGTTCTCTGTTCTCTCCCTTATCTGAAGCTGTTCCGGCGGCTTGGGCTCGTCCTTTTTGCCGGCGTGTTCAGCAGCTTGAGATTTAGGATTGAACGGCTTCTGTAGGCCAGGTGCTTTTTCAATACCTTTACCGGGGACACCGCTTTGCTGGAGTATGTCACGTTTCCAGAAAAGGGTCTTGTTAATGGAAACCGTAGCTTTGGCGCTAGCGGTAACAAGTTTGCCTTGAGGGTCGGTACCGGTGACATCAGCCGTATTGACGATGGTGCTCTTCAGCAGGAAGTCCCCGATTGAGACGGTGTAGGTACCCGTGGCTGTGATGGAATCTCCGGGAGCAAGTGTTATATTGTCACTGGTAAGGGAGACTTCAGGAATCTTATCGTCCGCCAAGGTAATTTTAGAAAGCGAGACATCGCCCGTGTTGGTGATGGTGTAGGTGTAGTTGATGGTTTCTTTGAAAGAGGCTGTTTCCCTGTCGGTTTCTTTGGTTACCTGAAGAGAAGCCGTGTATGTTAGGTCAACTGTCTCTGAGGCGTCACTTGTAACAGTGATACCATCAGGGTCGGTACCTGTGACGGTAGCGGTGTTGATAATTGAGCCTTGTTCTAGGTCTTCTTCTAAGACAGTGTAGGTAGCGGTAGCCGTTATCTTCTCACCAGGAGCAAGCGTTATATTGTCGCTGCCATTCAGAGGGATTAGCCCGAGCTTATCATCCTCGAGGCTGATGTTACTGACGGTTGCGTCGCCGTTGTTGACGATGGTGTAAGTGTAAGTGATTGTATCTTCGGGAGAGGCCGTTTCCCTGTTGGCTTCTTTGGTTATCTGAAGGTCAGGGCTGTAAGACAATAAGACCGTAGCTGTGGCACTGGCGGTGACGGGATTGCTATCTGGGTCAGTGCCAGAGACGGTAGCTGTATTCTCGATTGGGCCTGGCAGGTCAGCTTGGGCTACGGTGTAGGTAGCAGTAGCCGTCACTTGCACACCGGGAGCAAGCGTTATGTTGTCACTCCCATTCAGAGGGATTAGCCCGAGCTTATCATCCTCGAGGCTGATGTTAGTGAAGGTGACGTTGTCGGTGTTGTTAGTGATGGTGTAGGTGTAGGTAATTGTTTCACCTACGGTTGCCGAGTCTTTATTTGCCGATTTGTTGATGCTGAGGCTGGCTTCCTCCTGGGCGTTGACCATAGCCGTGGACATGGGCATCAGCAGGGCAACGACGGCGATAATCAGCAGGACGCTCCATTTTTTCATTCTTTTTTGAACCTCCTTTTTGTTTTCAAGAGGCCTGGTTCCGGTACGGAAACAGGTCATCTTGCTAGTTAATATAACGAAATAGCACGGAAAAGGTTTATGCGCGGTTACGCGTGGTTTTTAGTTGGCAAGTTTGGGGCGAGGCTAAAGCCTCGCAGCTACATGTCTTCTCAGCCGAGGAGAGCTTCCTGACCGGGGCTCAATGTAAACTGGGACTTAATTTGATTGGAGTTAGCTACTTGATTCAAGCCCAGGGGCAGGGAATAAGGCACGATGTTTGGGGTAAAGCTGACCGAGGTTGGCTGATAGGCAGAAGCCATAGCCAGCTTGGGGTTGGACAGTCCGCTGGTTGGGGGCAGGTGCTGGCTGGACTACGCAGTCGCCCGTCAAGAATGGCTGCGGCAATGAGAACAGCCGTAAAGATTTTGGCAGCTTTCATCTCAAGCCTCTTAAAGTCTAATGATTATTGGAGGCACCTGTGTTTTGCGAATTGTTCCCCGGTTTTTGGGAAGAAGACTGGCTCTGTCTGGGACTAACAGGATTTGGCTTTTTCCCATTCCCGGTATTGTTGTCACTTTGTGAAGAAGGCTGGTTCTGGCTGGGGCTAGCCGGATTTGCTTCAGCTCCATTCCCAGGCTTGTCTCCATTTTGGGAAGAAGGCTGACTCTGGCTCGGGCTAGCCGGATTTGGCTTTCCTCCATTCCCGGTTTTGTTATCACTTTGGGTGGTAGGCTGGCTTGGCTCTGGCGTAACTGGTGTTGGTTTGTCCTTTTCTCCCTTGTTTTCACCCCAGGTTTTCCCACTTTCCTTGTCTTTATCCTTATTCCAATCTCCCCAGTCCCGGGTGCCATTTTCATATGATTGCTTTTCGCGACTCTTCTCCGATATTGTGTCAATAGCTCGCTGCCAGTTAGGTTTAGCTTGCGGCGGTGCTTTTTCCAGAGCGTTTTCCAAAGCTGTTAAGCTCTTAGAGGTGCTCTTCTCTAGAGACTTCTTGAAATGCTCAGTTTTGGTAGTCACGCCTTTATCCTGTGTGGTAGCCGTGGGTGGCGTTGGCTGTCCTTCTGTTGGTGTTGGTTGTTCTTCTGTTGGTGATGGCTGCACTACTGGTGGCGTTGGTGGTCCTCCTGGTGGCGATGGCGGTGCTGGTGGTCCAGGCTCAGTTACCGTTGTCTCGGGAGTGGCCGCGGCAGGTGCGGCTTCACCCCTGGCGCTCTCTACCTTGGCCATTGCTAAGTTAGCCTGCTCAAGCTGGTTAGCCAGTTTCTCGGCAGCAATGACAGCATACTCGGTCTTTCCTTGGTCAGCCATAGCTTCGATTTCCACAGCCCTCGTCTCGGCTAGCTGGGTATGAACTTGAGCTTTTTGCGCGTCGGAAATAGCAAAAGCAAATCTTACCTGTTCTGTAGCTAGCTTTACTGGATAAAGGGGTTCGTCTGGCATAGCATTTGAGGAGGCAGCTACGGTGCTGCCGCCGGTCAGCAGGAGGACAAGGACGGCGATTACAGCCACAGCCCAGCTTTGCCGCCAGCTGAAGAGACTAGGTCTTTCTGCTCGCCTTTGTTGTCCGGCATAGTGTTGCGCTCCTTCGAGGCGCACTCGCGACCAGTGTTTAAATTCAGGGCGAGGTTGGATGTAAGAAGCTCGCCTGCCAATGTCAAAGGTGGTTTTAAGCAGTGGCTCGAGCTCAGCAGCGTGTTCCGGATACCTGGCAAGGCAGCTCTTAAGGCTTTCGCCCATGCGCATCCGCTCATAACACTCGTTAAAAATATCGTCTAATTTTCTAGCCATCTAATTTCCCGTAAAGGGCCTTTCTTAATGAGGCCGTAGCATTGAACTGTAATGCCTTAACTGTTCCCTCGCTTTTGCCCAGCGTTTTAGCCACCTCGGTAATCGACAATTGCCCGAGGAAGCGGAGTGTGGCTACCTCTCGCTGCGCTCTTGGCAACTGCTCCAGTGCTTCCTTCAGCTGGTAAACTTCAAAATTCCGCTCTGTCATCTGCACCGGGTCTTCCACACTTTTTGCATAGGCTTCCTCGAAGCTGGCTCTTTTTTCCTTAGACACTTTTCTGACATGGTCGATTACCCTGTTGTGAGCGATCTTGAATAACCAGGCGGCAAATGGCAGGTTACGCCACTTGTAGGAGCCAATTGATTCCAGCGCTTTAATAAATACATCCTGAGTCAAGTCCTCCGCCTCAGATTGATCTCTGACCTTGACATAAATGTAACGATGTATTCTGTCAAAGTTCTGGTTGTATAGCTGGGTAAAAGCTCCTTGGTCACCATTTACTGCCCGCTGTACTAAATGTTCTTCACTTAACACCAGGATAACCTCTTACCTGGTGTCTATTATAATAAAACGAAATAGAAAGGAAAATGTTTATATGATTGCGAATTTGCGTGGCCCTAAAGGGTCGCAGCTACATTTGTTTGGGCAAAAAGATGTTGTGAGGGAGTCCCTGCCTGCAAAGAAACGATAGCTGCAGTTCTATAAGCCTTTACCGAGTATGTAGATAACCAGGTCAGCCAATCGGCAGCTATAACCCCACTCATTGTCGTACCAGGCGAGCACCTTCACCATATTGCCGGCAAGGACCATGGTGCTCATGGCATCGAAGATGGAGCTGGCTGGATTACCTTTGAAGTCTGTGCTCACCAGCGGCTCATCGCAGTACTCCAGAATACCCTTGAGCTTGCCTTGAGCTGCAGCCTGGAAAGCCTTATTTACTTGCTCAGCGGTTACCTCTTTGTCAAGGTCGGCCACAAAGTCGCACATAGAAACGGTGGGCACAGGTACCCGGAAGGCAACTCCATCAAGCCTTCCTTTGAGTTCAGGAATAACCAGGGTCACAGCTCTGGCGGCTCCGGTGGTTGTCGGGACTATGTTTATAGCTGCTGACCGTGCCCGGCGCAGGTCTTTGTGAAACATGTCGAGAAGCCTTTGGTCGTTGGTATAAGCGTGAATCGTGGATAGCAGCCCTTTGCTTACCCCGAAATTGTCATATAATACCTTGACAACTGGAGCGATGCAATTGGTGGTACACGAGGCGTTGGAAATAATGCGGTGCTGTGCTGGATTGTACTTGCTCTCGTTTACGCCCAGAACAATGGTTATATCCTCGCCTTTAGCCGGCGCTGAGATGATAACCTTCTTGGCTCCGCCCTGAAAGTGGGCAGATGCTTTAGCGGCATCGGTGAAAAGCCCTGTAGACTCAATTACTACATCCACCCCGTAGTCTTTCCACGGAATCTTGCTCGGGTCACGCTCAGCCAGGACTTTTGTCTTCTTGCCGTCAACCACTATAGAATCATCTTTCGCCTCTATCTTTCCGGGATAGATGCCGTAAGTGCTGTCGTACTTGAGCAGGTGAGCATTAGTCTTAGCGTCGGTAAGGTCATTGACGATAGCTACTTCCAGCTTGTCGCTGTAATGCTGGCTTATCGCCTTAAAAGCCAGTCTGCCGATACGTCCAAATCC
>JAPLHH010000172.1 GCA_026389735.1 Chloroflexota bacterium
AAATCCCATGACGCCAAGCCCTATCTTTCTGGTGGCTTTGGTCATTTTCTCGATTTGGGGCAGTGGGAATTTATTAACATCTATGACATCATCGAGAAAACGGACACCCAGCCTGACAGCCTGGCCTAGCTTGCCATAGTCAATTTCAGGTTTGTGATTCTCGTTTTTGACCATTTTGGAGAGGTTGATTGAGGCTAAATTACAAGACTCGAAGGGCAGTAAAGGCTGCTCACCGCAAGGATTGGTGCTCTCTACTTTGCCAAGCTTCGGGGTAGGGTTGTTTTTGTTTATATTATCAATGAAAACGATACCAGGGTCGCCGGTACGCCAGGCCGTCTCTGTGATTTTCCTGAAGACCTCTCTGGCGTTGAGTTTTTCGACCACCTCTTTGGTATGTGGATTTACTAGATTGTACTCCCTGTCCTTTTCTATAGCTTCCATGAACTCGTTGGTTACAGCGACCGATAGATTGAAGTTAGTTAGCGCTCTTGGGTCTTCTTTAGCTGTGATGAAGTCCAGGATATCGGGATGGTCGATGTTGAGGATAGCCATATTGGCACCGCGGCGCATGCCACCCTGCTTGATAACATCAGTAGCTGTGTCGAAGGCTCGCATAAAAGATACTGGACCGCTAGCGACACCGCCGGTGGAACCCACCCTGTCTCTCTTTGGTCTGAGACGGGAAAAGGAGAAGCCGGTGCCGCCGCCGCTTTTGTGGATTAAAGCTGTGTATTTTACAGCATCAAAAATTGATTCCATGGAATCCTCAACAGGTATAACGAAACAAGCTGAGAGTTGTCCCAGTTCTCGTCCGGCATTCATTAGGGTTGGGGAATTGGGCAGGAATTCCAGAGATGTCATGAACTGATAAAACTTCTCTTCCCAATCGACAATGTCTGCCTTGGGGTTATAGACAAGTTCAGCCGAGGCAATATGCTTGGCGACACGTCGGAACATCTCATCTGGTGTCTCAATGACCTGTCCCTGGCTATCTTTTTTCAAATACCTCTTTTCCAAGACTGTAAGAGCGTTTTGAGTTAGTTCTATACCCAGTTTAGCTTCGGTCTCCGTCTTGGGTGCAGGTTTTTCTGCTATTTTAATCTTCGTGGCTTTCGGTTTGACTTCAGCCTCTATTTTAGGCGCGGGCGGCTCTGCTATCTTGGTCTTCTCAGCCAGGATTTCTTGAACTGCCACTTCGATCTGGGAGGCAGATGGTGTCTGCTTTTTTTCCTGCCTCGGGACGAGGTGTTCCATTCCCGGTAAGGCTGGTCTTGACTCTAGTCTTTGAATTACTTGGCCAGTGAGTTCCTCGAGCAGTTTCCTATCATTTATGCCCGTAGACTCAGCAGCCGCGAAAATGGCCCGGGCGATGCGGTTATGATTAGAGGTTCGGGGTTGATTCTTATTCTGTCGAGCAGCCACTTACCTCCGCCTCCGATGACGTTGCCCCAAGATGGTCAGTTCTTCTTGTGATAAGAGTGGCAGTTGACCAGCTGGTGGTGCCTTGGACTCAGTGTCTACCAGAGTATCTACTGCCTGTTTTAAGGCGGCGATGTCGGTGAACTCGCGGTAGACGCTGGCAAAGCGAATATAGGCTATATGGTCTAACTCTTGCAATCTTTCCATTACCATGTCGCCGATGATGGAACTGGGGACTTCGATTTTGCCCAGGCGATAAAGCTCAGCCTCAATATTGTCCACGAGCTTGTCGATAGTGCCGGTTGGTAGCGGGCATTTTTCACAGGCTTTGCGAATGCCAGCCAGCAGTTTATCCCTGTTGAACTCCTCGCGCCTGTTGTCTTTTTTAATTACAAAAAGATTTCTGGATTGCATATGTTCGTAGGTTGTAAAGCGGGTTCCACAATGAAGACATTGACGGCGACGTCTAATGCCATCACCTATGCTCCTGGAGTCGATTACCTTTGATTCAGCATCACCGCAATAGGGACATTTCATCAGGATACCCCTACAAAGTGTGGTATAGAGATATTTTAGCCCAATATATAGGTGGTGTCAAGCAGGATACAGACATAAAATGAAACAAAAAGTAAAAAACAGAGCGGCAATTTGGGTTGCCGCTCTGTTGGGGGAGGGTGGAGGGTTGGTGGAGGGTTAGCGGGGTGCTCTGGCCTGGGGTGAGGGCACTGGTTGTGCAGCCGGGTAATGCGACGAACGACGGAGGAATGAGGGGACGTCGAGGCTATCTTCAGCTACACCTCGTAGTAAACGACGCAACTCAGCTTCAGTGGGGACTCCGGCTCCGTATTGAGCGGTGAAACCGGTGGCAATAATGGTGATCTGTACCTCGTCATCCATTTGCGGATTAAAGACGACGCCGAAGACGATGTTTGCATCTGGGTCGACCGCTTGGGCAATGACTTCCGCAGCCTCATTACACTCGAACAGTGTGAGGCTGCTGCCGCCGGTAACATTGAATAGTACTCCCTTGGAGCCATTTATGGAAACATCGAGTAATGGGCTGGCAAGGGCAGCTCTGGCAGCCTCAACAGCTCGGTTCTGGCCGCTGCCTCTGCCTACTGACATCCAGGCAGGCCCGGCGTTCTTCATTATTGACCTGATATCAGCGAAATCGAGGTTGATTAATCCTGGTACGGTTACCACTTCGGCAATAGCTTGAACTGCCAGTCGGAGCACATCATCAGCTAGTCTGAAGGCATTGTCTACAGTGGTCTTGGCGTCACAAAGCTCAAGAAGACGGTCATTGGGTATGATAACCAGGGTATCTACTTTGTCGCACAGCTGTAGTATGCCTTCCTCGGCTACTTTGTTTCGGCGAGTACCTTCAAAACTGAATGGCTTGGTTACGATGCAAATAGTTAAGGCGCCACTCTGTCGGGCTACATCGGCAACAACCGGGATGCCACCGGTGCCAGTGCCGCCGCCCATTCCCGCAGTGACAAAAATCATGTCGGCACCGGAAATTACCTCATTAATCGTTTGCCGGCTCTCTTCGGCTGCTTCAGCACCAATGGTGTGGTCGCCACCGGCACCTAGCCCACGTGTCAGCTTCTCGCCCAGCTGGACACGCACAGGGGCTTCAGACAGCGCCAAAGCCTGGGCATCGGTGTTCATGGTGATGAATTCCACGCCTTTGATGCCTTCACGGACCATACGGGTGATGGCGTTGGAACCACCACCGCCAATGCCTATAGCTCTGATTCGAGCTGGTGCGTTGGAAAATGTTGACTTTGCCATCTTTTTTAATTAGCCTCCTTCCTTTTTATGTATTTTTAGACACCGAAGAATTTCTTCAGTAATGTCATGAAACCATCAAGGGCACCATTCCTCCCTTTTGCTTCCCAGGTTGGTTTACCATGATTCCTCGTTCCCCAGAGAAGGAGCCCAACTCCGGTGGAATGAGCCGGGTCATGGAGGATGTCAGTGATGCCATACACACCCATAGGCTCACCAATCCTTGCTTGGAGGCGGATTGTTTGCTTGGCTAGAGCTTCAAGGCCAGCTAAATTGGAACAACCTCCAGTGAGTACTAGGCCAGATGGAGCTATTGAGGCATAGTTAGAGTCAGGCATTTCGAGGAGAATTAGCCTCAGCAGTTCTTCCATGCGGACTTTGATGATATTACATAGATCACGGTAGGAAACGCTGTGCCCGTCTTCAACAGTCAGTGTGGACTCTTGATTTTTACTCAGTACCTCAGGATAGACGTTACCATATTTCTTTTTCATAGCTTCGGCGATTTCAAAGGGTAAACCCAGGCCGATTGAGAGATCACTGGTCACCTGATATCCAGCTACCGGAATGATTGAGGTGTGGTAGATACTGCCGTCTTTGAATACGGCTATATCGGTGGTGCCGCCACCGATGTCAGCCAGGATGACTCCTACCTCTCTTTCTTCTGGTGTCAGTACTGCTTCACCGCTGGCTAGCGGCTCCAAAATGAGGTCCTGGATTTCGACTCCAATGCTCCGAATACATTTGACCAAATTCTGGACTGAGGATATGGCAGCGGTTATGATGTGGGTCTCCACATCCAGCCTGAAGCCATGCATACCTACCGGATTCTTAATTCTTTCCTGATTGTCTAAGGAATAGTTGCGAGGTATGGCGTGGAGTATCCTTCTGTCATCCGGGATATTAACCTGCTGGGCAGAAGACAGGACTCGCTTAAGGTCTTCGTGTCTAACCAAGCGGTCATTGCGTGGTATAGCCACTACCCCATGGCTGTTGTGCGAGCTTATGTGTCTGCCTGTGACACCTACATAGGCAGATTCCACTTTTAGCCCGCTTGCCTGTTCAGCTCGCCTCACCGATTCGGCAACCGATTCTCTGGCTTCTTCTACGTTGACCACCATACCTTTATGCATGCCATGCGATGGCACGAGACCGACCCCTAAGACCTGTATATTGCCTCCGGAATCGAGAGTGCCAGTAATGGTGCATATTTTGGTTGTGCCAACATCAATAGCCGAAATGATATTCTTCATCGTAGTGTTTACCTCCTTTAATTTTATTTAAGGTCAATTTGCCTCCCATGAGTAAGTTTTGTAATTATAAAAGGCGCTCGGCTACTCTAAGCTTGGCGCTGCGACTGCGAGGATTAAGTTTAATTTCGGTCAGAGATGGCGTGATAGCCTTCTTTGATATTATTTTCAGGCTGGGCATATGCCCACATTGACAAACTGGAGTCTCCGGTGGGCAAAGGCATCCTTTGCTTTCTCGAATCATGAATTGTTTGACTATGCGGTCTTCTAGCGAGTGGTAGCTGATAACTACCAGCCTGCCTCGGTGGTCGAGGCAATTGACAGTTTGCTTCAGGGCTGTGGCTAGATTTTCCAGTTCGCGATTAACAGCGATGCGCAATGCCATAAAAGTCCTAGTGGCTGGGTGGATCTTGCCGTGACGGCTGCCGATAGCTTTTTCTACTACGCTGGCTAGTTGTAGGGTGCTGCTTATCGGGCGGCTCTTTACGATATACCGTGCTATCCGCTTGCTGTAACGCTCCTCACCATAGGTTTTGATGATTTGACTTAACTTATCCTCGGGGAGATTATTGACAATATCGGCCGCAGTTAATTCCTGGGCTGGACTAAAACGCATATCCAGTGGTCCATCATGCTGGAAGCTAAAACCGCGTTCAGAAATCTCAAGCTGTGTGGAGGAGAGACCGAGGTCGAAAAGAATTCCATGTACAGGCAAGAAGTTGTTTTCTCTGCAGATGGTCTCGATGTTAGCGAAATTGTCATTTATTATGATAGTTGAGCCAATATAGTCGGCTAGTCTGGGCTTAGCTATGTCGATAGCTTCGGGGTCGGCATCTATGCCCAGAAGTTGTCCATCAGGCAGAATCTTTTCCAGAATGGCTGAAGCATGCCCACCTGAACCTAAAGTGCAGTCAACATAGCGTTTTCCCGGTTGAGCTTGTAATGCTTCTACGGCCTCGCTAAGCAGCACTGGTTTATGAATAGGTATAGCCATGGTTAGACTCATCGCTGTTCCTCAAGGCTTTCTATGATTTGCCATAGTTGCTCTTCAGCCAATGTCTTTTCTGAGTTCCAAAAAGTTGGGTTCCATATTTCGATACAATTGTTAGCACCGACTACGACGGCAGTATCACCTATTTCAGCGCGATTGCGTAAAATAGATGGCAGAGCTATCCTTCCCTGACCATCGAGCGAAAGGCTGAAGGCTGTACCGAACATAGCCCGGTTCATCGTTCTGAATTTACTCGATGGCACAGCCTGAGCTGACAAAGTGTCCGCCACCTTGTGCCATTCAGCCGCTGGATAGATGGCGACGCACTTCTCTAGTCCTTTAGTCAACACTAATTCACCACCCAGTTCTTGTCTGAACTTAGGGGGCAGAGGTAATCTACCTTTATTGTCGACTTTGTATTCGTATTCGCCTAGGAACATATCTGCTTCCAACTAGTGTTTAGGCCAGTACAGCTTCCCCTTCTAGCTGCTTTTCTAGGATCCTTATTTCATTCCAATCTAAGCTAGCTAGTTCTTCGATGTATTCCTGTGTCTGCGGGTCGCTGGCCAGTGAGTAAGTGATCAGTCCATTGCCATCTTGTTGCTCTTGGAGTACACCTTTTTCGATTAAAGACCTGATTGCTTCTCTCAAGTTAATCTTGGCGGTGTCTAGGGCGCTAGCAATTGTATAGAGGCTTAGCCTGGCTCGGGGATGCCGTGCCCAAAAGCGGATCAATTGGAGTTCAAGGTTGGTGCGGCTGTTCTCCTTTAGAAAATGGAACAACTTGCTATTGGCTACTCGATATTGAATGCAATCAATTACCATGATAACTTCTCCTTTTACCACTTTTTCCCACTGTTTACCATTATGAACATACTTTACCCACTTTGTCAATACCTTTCCCACCAAATTTCCCACTATTTGCATAAATTTTTCCGGGTTCTTGATTTTAGCCGGGTTGCGTTTCCCAATAGGTAGTGATTTTATTTTAGATAACCTCAATATCTTGTGTCATCGTGGTTAATTGTGCTTATTTTAGGGTGGTACTAAAGTATTGGTCGATTTTTGCGGTTTTGAGCTTTAGCTTTGGTGTGGTAAAATAGGCAGATGTTAGCTGGCATCCTTGTCATCAGTGATAGGGGGTGGCGTGGTGAGCGACTCGACAAGAGTGGGCAGGTTGCCAAGGAATTTATCAGCCGGCTGGGCATTGAGGTGGCCAAATATGAGGTTGTGCCTGACGAGGCGGAGATTATTTCAAAGAAACTTAGAGAATGGTCTGATGCAGTTAGGCTTGACCTTATTGTAACTAGTGGTGGAACTGGATTATCTCCCAGAGATGTCACACCGGAGGCCACGCTAGCAGTGATTGATAAAATTATTCCTGGTTTGACTGAGGCTATGAGAATGGATACGATGAAGAGAAAGCCTGAGGCGATACTTAGTCGCGCTGTCGCAGGTAGCCGTGGCAAGTGTTTAATTGTTAATCTTCCGGGCAGCCCTAAGGCGGTGAAGGAATGCCTGGAGGTCATCCTACCTGTTTTGCCTCACGCACTAGAGATTCTTGGGGGCAAAACATCTGAATGTGGTCATGATGAGGCTAGTTGAATGCGCATTGATATCCTGACATTGTTCCCCCAGATGTTTGATGGTTTGCTTAGCTGTAGCATTATCGGGAGGGCCACAGAACGCGGCCTGGTTGATATTAAGCTTCATGATATTCGTGCTTATACACATGATAAGCATCATATCGTGGATGACTATCCCTACGGTGGTGGAGCTGGAATGATGCTCAAGCCAGAGCCTATTTTTGAAGCTGTGGAGGGTATCAAGGAGGAACTCGGCTTGCCATCGGTGTCGACTATTTTGCTCAGTCCACAAGGTCGACTTTTTAATCAGGAGATTGCCCGGAAGCTAGCTGGTTGTCAGAATCTCATTCTTATTTGCGGCCATTATGAGGGTGTTGATGAGAGAGTGGCCGAGCATTTGGTCAGTGATGAGATTAGCATTGGCGACTATTTACTCAGCGGTGGTGAAGTGGCAGCCATGGCAGTGGTGGACTGTGTGGTTAGACTGTTGCCTGGAGTGCTTGGCTCTGAGGCATCTTTAGCGGAGGATTCGCATATTGGAGGTCTATTGGAGTATCCGCAGTATACTCGTCCGGCAATATATCGTGGCTGGACAGTACCTGAAATTTTGCTTTCTGGAGATCACGGTGAGATTGCTCGATGGCGACGCCAGCAAAGCCTGCTGCGGACTGCGAAGCGGCGTCCGGATCTCATGGAAAAAGCTGTGCTTTCCCCGGAAGATAAGAGACTGCTTAGGGAAGTCTTTGAAATCAAGTTATAGAAGGGATGTAGCTAGAAATGAATGTCAATTCTATCAGCCAAATTAAGGTAAATCCTAACATACCTCAAATTAGCCCCGGCGATACAGTAAGGGTTAGTTTTAAGGTTAAAGAAGCTAGCAGGGAGCGTGTTCAGACACTGCTTGGACTGGTAGTTCGGGTTAGGAGAGGGGCTAGCGGTGGTAACTTTACGGTTAGACGAGTTACTTATGGAGTTGGTGTGGAGCACACCTTTCCCTTTGCCTCTCCGTTTTTGGAGAAAGTTGAGGTGGTACGGCATGGCAAGGTTCGCCGTGCCAAACTTTATTACATACGCCGGCTCAGTGCCAGAGAGGCACGTCTCAAGGAGAGACGAGAGAAGATGGTGGAAAAAGCTGCTGTTATGGAGGACATGGGTGAAGAGGGTGAAGTTGAAGAAGCTGTGGCTGAAGAAGCTGTAGAAGAAGCTGCAGATGGAGAAGCTGAAAAAGTGGAATGAAATATGCGGAAGTGGCGGTCAATTCGCCTATCGCTCAACGCCGTAGCTTTTGTTATTCAATACCCCCTGAGCTGAAGATTGATGTCGGGCAAGCCGTCTGGGTGCCTTTTGGTTCTAAAACTCTTCAAGGCATTGTCGTCAAGGTAAGCGATTATCCCTCATTTGAGGTCACTAAGGAAATCAGTGGTCTTATCACATCTTTTCCTTTATTGTCTTTGGCCCACCTTGAGGTTGTCTTCTGGTTGAATAAGTATTACCTTTCACCTCTCTTTGATGCTGTGGCCTTGATGTTGCCTCCTGGGTTTGAGCGACGGTTAGCCACTTTTTTGCAACTTTTGCCAGATCATGTTGATTTATCGCAGCTTAATCCCGAGCAGATACAGGTTATACGTCTTCTTGAAAACAAGGATAGGGTTGACATAAGAGAATTGGAGCGGAAGTTTGGGAAAAAGAAAACCGAGTCGATTACGCAACAGCTTCTGCGGCGGTGTCTGATGGTGAAAAGCCAACAACTCGAAGAAACTAAAGTAAAGCCAAAGCTAGTTACTCATTTGAAGCTACAGATTGACCCAGGTGAGGCTGAGGCGGAAGTTATTCGACTGAGGAAAGCTAAAGCTGATAAGCAAGCAGCGGTTCTCGAGTTCCTGATTAAGCGGCCTCAACCTGTCCCTTTGGCTGAACTCAGGAAGTCTATTGCTTGCCAGAAGGTGGTGATTGAGTCCTTGAAAAATCGTGGCTTGATTTCTGTGGTGGAGGTTGAGGTCAGGCGTGATCCTTTAGCTCATCTTAGAATTGCTCCGATATTGCCGCCGAAGCTTACTCCATCTCAGGAGGCAGCCTTGCAGAGAATTCAAAGTTATATAGCTCAGCTGCACAGGTCACCGTCAGTTTTTCTGCTTCACGGGGTTACAGGCAGCGGCAAGACTGAGATTTACCTTCGAGCTTTGGCTGAATTTGTAGCTCAGGGCAAGCGAGGCATTTGTCTTGTTCCGGAAATTGCGCTCACTCTACAGACGATAGAGCGCTTTGCCTCTCGTTTCCCCGGTCGTGTCGCTGTGATTCACAGCGGGTTGTCTTTAGGTGAGCAGTTTGATGAGTGGCATCGAATAAAGGAAGGTGGATGCGATGTAGTCATCGGTCCGAGGAGTGCCCTTTTTGCACCTCAGCCTGACCTCGGATTGATTGTTATTGATGAAGAGCATGAGTGGACGTACAAGCAGTCCGATAAGTCACCACGGTACCATGCCCGAGATGTGGCTATAAAATTGGCTGAACTTACTGGTGCTGTAGTTATTTTGGGGAGCGCTACACCTGACGTGGAGACTTTTTACAGGGCGCAACAGGGCGAGTATCAGCTTGTTGAGCTCAAAGAGCGCATTACGCCGTATGGTCCATCACCTTTGCCAGAAGTTGAGGTTGTGGATTTAAGAGACGAACTGAAAGCCGGGCATCGGAGCCTTTTTAGTCGCTCTCTGATTGGAGCCATGACTGAGGCTCTAGCTCACCGTGAGCAGGTGATCTTGTTTCTCAATCGGCGTGGCACGGCCACCTTTGTTCAATGTCGGGACTGCGGCTTTGTTTTCCGCTGCTCACATTGCACAGCATCTCTTACCTATCACTCGGCGACAAGGAAGTTAGTTTGCCATCATTGTCGTTATTCCGTTACTCTGCCTGTGGAATGTCCTCAGTGTCTTAGCCATCGCCTCAGATTTTTGGGCATTGGTACTCAAAGGGTGGAGGAAGAAGTCAGGCAATTTTTTCCACAAGCTCGCATTCTCCGCTGGGATAGAGATGTAACTTCTGGTCGGCGAGCCCATGAGGAACTCTTGACTAAGTTTCGAGCCCATGAGGCTGACGTACTTATAGGTACTCAAATGGTAGCCAAGGGATTGGACTTGCCTCAGATAACATTGGCTGGTGTGATAAGCGCTGACACTGGTTTGAATTTACCTGACTTTAGGGCTGGGGAGCGTACTTTCCAACTCTTGTGTCAGGTAGCTGGCAGAGCGGGGCGAGGCTTCACACCAGGAAGGGTCATTATACAGACTTATAGTCCAGAGCATTACGCGATAAGGGCAGCGTCAAAGCACGATTATCTAACCTTTTATGCTCAGGAGATAAATTATCGTCGCAAGTTTGGTTATCCGCCTTTCAGCCAGTTGGCCAGCCTCACTTTTAGTCATACTAATGACATCGCTTGTCTCAAAGAAGCAGAGAGGATGAGCCGCTTGCTTGCTGCCGAAAAAGATAGGAGAGGCATGCCTGACTTGCGGTTGATTGGCCCTGTGCCGGCTTTCGTACCTCGGGTTAGAGGACATTATCGATGGCAGCTAGTTCTTTGTGGAACTGGCTTGAATGACTTCTTGACGGACATAGCGTTTCCTCGAGGGTGGGTTGTGGACATGGATCCAGTAGGTATGGTTTAATGGGTTATAAAATGGCGGTTCGTGCTATTCGTGTTTTGCCAGATCCTGTACTTAGACAAAAAGCCAAAAAGGTAACCATAATTGATAAGTCTGTCCAGCGGCTTATCGATGACATGATAGAGACTATGAGGGCAGCTTCTGGGGTTGGTTTGGCTGCACCTCAGGTCGGTGTGCCGCTCAGAATAGCTGTGATTGAGATACCAGGTAGTGAAGTTATGGTTTTGATCAATCTGGAGATAGTCAAAAGGCAGGGCGAGCGTGTGGTACAAGAAGGCTGCTTGAGCATTCCGGGGTATCAAGGGGAAGTTAAGCGTTCAGTTTGGATTAAGGTCAAGGCGCAGGATAGACAGGGGCGGAACATCCGTCTCAAAGGGGAGGAGCTCCTGGCTCAAGTTTTAGAGCATGAGATAGACCATATTAACGGGGTATTATATGTTGACCGTGTGGAGGGGCCGGATAAGTTGTGGAAGTTAGTATCTGAGTCAGGGCAGGAAGAGCTTTAGTTTCTGCCTTCCTTAGTCTATCCCTGCCATTCCATTTCGACAACAAATCTGCCAGTTAAGTTTTCCACTTCCACATTATAGAAGCCAGGCGTGTTTTTGGTTATGCCAAAGGCTACCTTCTGATTTTCACCTGGACCTAGACTAATCTCTTCGGTGCTTTCGACGGCGCCCTTTAATTTAAGTACCATGCTGTAATTGCCGGCAAGCTCTCCATTGTTGGTTACTATGGCACTGATGGTAACTTTTCCCCCCTGTTTGACGCGCTCTGGTGCTATGACGAGATTGCTCACGGAAAAATTCGCTGGGACTAGGGGTATAACGGTAAATGCACCGCCCAAGCCATCTACCTCTGCGTAGTAATCATCTCCAGCATCCTTGATTACCGTGAAAGTAGTGGATTGGCTTGCTCCGGGAGACAACGTTAGGTCAATTATGTTTTCGACCATGCCATTGATTCGCAATACCACGCTATAGGTGCCTGCCTCTGAGCCATTGTTGAATACTATGGCGCTGATGGTTATTGGCTCCCCTGATTTTACCTGGTTCGGTGTGATGGTCAGATTGCTCACGGAGAATATAGGTCTTCCGGCGTATTGTGAGTATGGGGCGGCCATTAATCCTGGTGCCGGAAATTGACCCGGAGCAGGAAATGCTCCTGGAGTCTGGGTTGGCATTGCGGTTGGATATCCAGATTGTGGGCTGGTTGGGCCAGGGCCTGGGATTGGAGTTGGAATTGGCATTGCTGCTTGCATAGATGGTAACCCTTGTCTATCTTTCTTGCCTTTGATGGCTGCTCCAGGCTGCTTCTTGCGTGATGGCATGACGGTAAGCAGTATGATTAGCACGAGCAATACGACGATTATGGCGACAATAGCTATCCATATCCCTTTAGGGAAAATACCCCAGAAGGACGTTTGCCCAGTTACAGTAAAATAATCGCTCGAATCACCTAGCTCTACCACGTAATCATCGGGCGGGCCAGCTTCAACTTCGAACGTTACTGTTTGGCTATTCCCAGCATCCAGGGTTACTTCTTGTGTGTCTGTAAACTGAGTCCCCGTAAGTGTGCCGGTTATCTTCAATTCTAGGGTATAGGTGCCATTTTCACTTCCCGTATTTTTTACTACACAACTTATAGTGATAATATCTCCCTCTTTAGCGGGATTTGGGCTAATCGTTGGGTTTTCTATCTCAAAGTTAGCTGCTGCGCTGACTGAAGTGGTAGCAGCCAAGACAAGAGCTAGTATCGAGATTACTGGCAGCAGCCAGGTCAGTTTTCTCATGCTTGCCTCCTGTAGTCCTTCATGGTTCAGATGCCTAATACTCTACGCCAAAACGGGCTATAAATCAATAGGCTGAATAGGGAGGCGGTTGGTTTTGGGATTTCTGAGCTTAGTTGTTATTCAGGGGCAAAGTAAAGGCGAAGGTGTTGCCGTTGTTTTCTTTGCTTTCAACCCATATTCTACCGTCGTGTAGCTCTATCAGATGTCGACACAGGGCCAGACCTAAGCCTATTCTAGAAATCTGTTTGTCTTTAACCTCTTTGAGCCGGTAGTAAGGCTGGAAGAGTTCACGCTGCTCTTCTGGTGGTATGCAGGGGCTGCTATCTTGAATTTTGATGACTATGTATCCGGCTTGTTTATCTGTCGATACGGATATGTTGCCGCCATTTGGCGTCAGCTTTGTGGCGTTGGATAGGAGATTGTGTAAGACCTGCTCTACCCTTAAAGGGTCAGCAATGATTTTTGAGGAATGTGGTACTAGATTTAAAGTTAAGGATTGGTTTCGGCTGCGAACAGCTGGCAACAGCTGGTCGACTACTCTGTAAACAATGGTATCGATATCCGTCGGCGCAAGTTCCAAGTGGAAACCTTCAACTTGTAATTTAACCAAGTCTAACAGCTCTAAAGTTCGAGCCTCAAGGTAATGAGACGAAGCTAGAATGTTGCTAATTAACTTGGTTTTAGGGTCATCGTGTTGGAGAGCTAACTCTTCGGCTAACAGACTGGCCGAGGTAGTAATCGAGGTTAGTCGGCTCTTGAACTCATGGGTCAGAAAGGCGACAAGTTCCAACGTTTGCTTGGCATCACTTGGCAATTGGTTTCTTTGTAGACTGGCCTGGTTTTCCATAGACCTTGGCTAACATTAACAGGTGGTGCTTCGGGTGTCAATACTTCTGCCGGATGATTTTGTATTCAGTGCCGGGCTGCTAGGACTAAATTCCCATCCGAGAGGAGACTATTTGGACAGGGCTGACTGGGACAAAATTCTCATAATTTTTCTAAGTGGGCTTGGTCGGTTTTCCGCAGACTACTTGTCACATTTTACCCATAGCCTATCGCCATCGGTTATGAACTCGATAGTCCCGTGAGTTGAACTCAGGTAGAGTCTGTCACTTCCCAGCCGCTCGGCCAGTCTGTCCACTACTTCGCTGTCTGGTAGCCCGAATCTATTGCTGGCGCCTACTGAAATGGCGGCTACTTCAGGACTAACTACAGCTAGAAACTCTGGAGAGGTAGAAGTCTGGCTGCCGTGGTGGGCAACTTTTAATACTGTGCTATTCAGATTGGCACGCTGGGCAATAAGGTGCCACTCAGCCTCACGGCCGATATCAGCAGTGAATAAGAAGCTTACTTTATTCCAGCTTAAGCGTAACACCATACCATTATTATTAATGTCATCAGAAGTATTCTGGAGCAAAAGCGACGAAGGGTAGAGTATCTCTATCTTTATTCCGTTTCCGAGGTTGACCTCCTGCCCGGCGTGAGCTATTTCGTGCTTGATTTCGTTGTCGTTAACCAAGTTGAGCCACTGCTGATAAGTGGCTGAGCTGTAGGCTATCCCCGGCTCGATTATCTGTTGCACTTTATACTTCTGGAGTACTTCTATAAGGCCGGCGACATGGTCGGCCTGGGGCTGGGTTAGAATCACCAAATCGATTGTCCTGTCCCAGAAAGGTAACTTCTTGCCTAACTCCAGACCTATTGCTTGAGGGCTTGGGCCACCGTCTATGAGAATGTCTTGATGATTTGGCGTTTGGATAAGTATGGCATCTCCTTGCCCTACATCGAGTATGCTTACATGTAGCTTGTCATCAGGCATATTTAGAAAGGCAACCCAAACCAGGATAGCGGCAATCAGAAGTGGGGATATGACCCATTTTTTGGGTAGTTTGAAGGCGAGCTTCGAAGCCTTGCTTGCCGAAGGGCTCAGTTTGGAAGCCGTTAAGTGGAAAAAGTCGACTAATTGCTTTCGGTAATTTATGGCTGCCATGATTACAACCAGTAAAGCGTAGTAAATCCATATTTGCCAGATGTGGATACTGTCAAACTTAACTGACGAGAATGGCAAGGCATTGAAGGCTTGTACGACGAGAATGAAGTAGCTGAGGAAAAGCCAGGCTATCCAGCCTAGAGCCTGGGCTAAGAATGGTGCCAAAAGCCCTGCCCCGGCAAGTAGGGCTGAAGTGATGATTATGCCTGGTAAGGCCAGCACAGCGAAGAAAGTAGCTGGCAGGCCAACGAAGGAGACAACGTCAAAATAGTAGGCGATGACCGGCCAGGTAGCTAAGATGGCAGCTAAAGTAACTGCAAAGCTATCGGCGACAAAATTACATAAAGATGCTGCAGTTCCTTCTCTGCCTACGGCAGCGGTTACTCCTTTTCTGCCCCAAGCTTGGAGATAGGGAGAAATAAAGATGAGTCCTGCCATAGCCAGGAAGCTCAGCTGGAAACTCGCATCCCATAAAACTTGAGGCTCGATTCCCACCATTACTGCTGCAGCGAAGGCCAGGGCAGTTGAGGCACTACGTTGTCTGCCCAGATATTCGGCTATCAGGAAAAGACTTCCCATGACGGCGCCACGGACTACGGGCGGATTCATGCCCGTAACCAGAGCATACAGCCAGATGGTCAGAAGAGCCAGCCAGATATAGATGGAGTATCGTTTACCGAAAATCCAGATTCCAGCGGCGAGAAGCATGCCTATGACGATGGTTATGTTTATACCGGAGATAGCTAGCACATGGGCAGTTCCAGTTCTTGAGAATGCTTGATTTAGAGGATATGGTATGTTGCCTCTTAAGCCGAGGAGAATGCCTTGAGCCAGCGAGGCTTGTGGTTCGGGTAAAGCGAGGGACAGGCTCTGGGAAAGGCGATTTCTCAGTGAATAAATCCAAGCCAAAGGCTTAAAACCTCTGCCTGTATCGAGAGTTTCTATTTCAGGATAATTTATAACCGAATAAATTCCTTGCCGCGCTAGATAGCCTTTGTAGTCGAAGTCGTCAAATTGCGGTGGTGTTTCCAGCTTGCCGGTTACTCTCAATATATCCCCGTAGTGATATTCTTGATATCTGGGCACGCGTATTAGAGCTTTCCCTGATATTTCCTTTTTTGCGCCGTTTATTTGTATCTCACTGGCTGATAGCTGAAGGATAGAAGTTGTGTTCCCGGCCTCTGGTTCAGTGCATACCATTCCCTCAATTTCGGCCGTTCCCTTGTCGTTGTAGAATTGTAGATGCTGCTCATTTATTACGGGCAGGCTTGATTGGAGGCGGATGCAACCGCCAAGTAAAGCAAAAAGGCAGAATCCCGCTATAAGCAGGTGTTTCTTATACTGCAATAGGAAAGGGATGAGACACAGGGGAAGAAACCCTATAAAAACAATACCCCAGGGCAGGGCTATTTTTGAGCCCAAGTAGATGCCTGTCACCCAAGCGGCGCTGAGGTAAATAAGCGTCACGTAATTTTCAGTCCTCTAGAGTTATTAAGTCTCTTATCGTGTCCAGGGTGGTGTTGCCTATTCCTCTGACATTGAGTAAGTCCTCGATTCTCTTGAAAGGCCCGTGTTGGTTGCGGTAGTCAACGATAGCTTGGGCTCTGTCTGGTCCGATTCCGGGCAGAACATCCAGTAGCCAGGCCTCAGCCCGGTTTAGGTTTATCCTTTGGGGCTGAGAGACTTCGCCGGTCTTGGGCACATAAATCTTGATTTTGCCTGTATCTGCGTCTGGTATAAGTCCGGCAGCCTGAATAAGAGCCTCTATGGTGTCATCTTCTCTTAATGGGTAGAAACCTGGGTTAGCCACAGCACCATCGATGTAAATCTCTCCTTTGTACTGAACTGGCGCAGTTTGGGATAGGGAAATTTCGACAGGTTTATGGCTGCTTTGTTTGACTGCCAGCACAATGCCACCGCTGACGAGGCTTACCAGTAAAAAGGCGATAATGAATAGCCAATATTTATTTAAATTACTTGACATAATAAACTCCTTACTTCTATTGTTTAAGAGCATCTCCTTTTGTCATTGCGAGGCGCAGAGTGCCGTGGCAATCTCGACGGGCAAATATGAGATTGCTTAATTGTCACCCTGAGCGATAGCGAAGGGTCTCTAGATTCTTCGCTACGCTCAGAATGACAGGAAGCGAAGGGCTCGCAATGACAGGAAGCGAAGGGCTCAGAATGACAGGAAGCGAAGGGCTCGCAATGACAGGCTGTGGTGAATATTCGTGATGCCTATGCTAGGCCCGAAGGGGGTGAGCTGTGGCTGGTCAATGCGCATATCGCTGCCTATCAAGCTGGCAGTCATTACAATCATGAGCCGAACCGACCGCGTAAGCTACTATTGCATCGTCGCCAGATTGATGAGTTGGCAGGCATGGTAACCCAGAAAGGTTTGACTTTAGTGCCCTTGAAGTTGTATATTAAAAGAGGAACTGCCAAGTTGGAGTTGGGTGTGGCTCGAGGCAAGAGGCTTCATGACAAGCGTGAGGCGATGGCCCGCCGGGAGACGGAGAGGGAGATAGAGCGGGCGATGAAGAGAAAGAGTTAAAGGCACGTTAAAAACTTAGTTTTGGGGGCGCGTGGCTTCGACAGTGGAAGGCCTACAGGATAGCAGGTCGAGGTGCCATCTACCTCGTAAAACAGGTGGCAAAAGACAACTGCCGAAGCAGTTCCAATTGCAGCCTAATTAGGTTGCACATCCAACCTGACCTCACCCCGATGGGTTGGGATTGGGTGACGAAAAGTCGGGGCGCTCCAACCTTGATGTCGATGGAGGTTGGCTAAGAATTATCGACTGGCCCAGCCAGTTTTGGTCAGCAAAGGCTGGCTAGGTGAGATAAAAGAGCTGACTAAGCTTGTAGCAGATTCTGGCAACCTTCTTCTGGACGGGGAGTTCAACCCTCCCCCGCCTCCACCACGGATTTTGAAGCTAAAATCTAACAGGTTTTAGCTTTTTTGTATTTAGTCGGTTGTTGGAAAAGGGTTATTAAACCCCCCACCTCCCCGTCCATTTTTCGTTTTATAATTTATCACTACTGGTTATTTTGTCTAAGGATTTCATCATTTCTATTCTATATTATTAATTACTTCTTGTTATCAACATCATAGACAATGCTGACGAATTCCACGTTAATCAACTTACCATCATTCCTTTCGAGTGGTAAGTCTTCATAACGCATATATTTTTTACTCTGTAGTTCCGTAAAAGATTGTTTACTTGTCGCGACATCTTTGGAAAGACCAATTTCCCAAAGTT
>JAPLHH010000285.1 GCA_026389735.1 Chloroflexota bacterium
TATGCTTTAGCGGTCAATTATCGGGGTCGAGGAGGTGCTGCTGTGGGAGAAGCAGCGAAAGGCTATTACGAGAGCTTATACGAGGCGGCAAAAATAAAAAAGGAGGTAATTAATTCATGCGCAAAGCTTGGGGACTAGTCAGTTTCATATTGTTTTGCATAGGTCTGGTACTATCTGTTATTGGAGGTATAGCATTTCCCGCGAATTTCATCTTTTCAATGGCACTAGCAGTCTTCGGCCTTGTAATCGGGATTATCAGTGTTGTTTATGCCAAAGAAATTAGTACCTTGCATACCTTGCTTCTTGCTACTATAGCCTTGTTGGCAATGACAGCTGCCTTCACTCCCATTACGGCCCTGGGCGTAGGCAAATTCGCTACCAGTATGCTCGTGAACTTTGCTGCTCTGATGGCACCAGTAGCCATTATCGCTGCAATAAGTGCATTGCTAAGAATAGGTCTGGAGAAGTAAGCTTTTAAAAAGTCTTAATTCAAATAAAGGCAAAATCCGGAACGGAGGGGGTAGTTTTTTGTTTGCTTAAGTATGAAATTCAAGAAGAAAGAACCAGTGAAGAAAGCGTATTAATTGAAACATTTGTCCAGATTGGACAGTTTTAATAAAAAAGCTGGGCATTTGTAAACCAAATACCCAGCTCTGTCGAATCTCAGAATAAACTGATTTAACTCTTGCCAATCCGAAACATTTTAGTGCCGCATTTTGGGCAAGTACCTTGTGTTGCTGGCCTGCCATTCTTCATCTTAATAGCTTTGGGATTACTCATCTCCCTCTTTGTTTTACATTTCATACAGTATGCTTGCATTAAACACCTCCCTTTTGTATTTGAGTGTAGGATATAACACATTCAGGCTAAGTGTCAATCGTTGTGCTTTGAACATTAGCCTGTATTGTATTGCTGCATTGACAAAGGACATGTGCCGCCTCAATTGAACTCGTTCATAGCTGCGGTTATTCCCTCGGTTAGTATGGACTTGATGGCCTCGGCTGCTCTGGCGATGACGGGCTTGATTACCGCCTCTTCTTGCGGGGTGAAGTCGCTGAGCACGTAGCCGACTATAACATCCTCATCGGTGATTGCCGTTCCATATTCTTTTGTCGGGCGGCCGATGCCTACTTTAATCCGGCAGAAATCATCGCTCCCCAGAGCCGAGATTATCGAGTTTATCCCTTTGTGCCCCCCAGCGCTACCCCCAGGACGGAGGCGCAGCTTGCCCAGAGGCAAATCGAGGTCATCATTGATAACCAGCAGGTCGTTTACCGGGATTTTATATTTGCGCATCAGTCGTCCAACCGCCTCGCCGCTCAGATTAACAAAGGTCTTTGGTTTAGCCAAAAGCACTTCGACGCCGGCTATTTCACCGGTGCCGACTTGACACCGGCACTGATGCTGTTTCATGGAGATGGAATGGAGCCTGGCCAAATGGTTTATGCAGCGGAAGCCGATATTGTGGCGGTTGTGGGCATACGCCTTGCCTGGGTTGCCTAGACCAATAATCAGGTTCAATTTTTTGAACTCCTCCCCTCCGAGATTCTTCAGTCGCTTCGCTCCCTCAGAATGACATAAAATGTACGAGAAAGGATATTTTGAAAGGGGCGAAGCCCCTTTCAAACTCCTGTTATTTGAGTTTGTTTTCCGACTTTTTCAAAAGCTCCAGGAATTCGGCCTCGGTAAGCGTTTTTGTCCCCAGCGCCTGGGCGCGTGCTAGCTTGGAGCCGGGGTCAGCGCCGACTACCACGTAAGAGGTTTTCCTGGTGACATCGGAGCCGGCTTTGCCGCCCAGAGCCTTGATTTTAGCTTCAGCGTCCTGGCGGGGAAAGGCCTCCAATGTTCCGGTGATGACGAACTCGAGCCCAGCAAGTGGCAAATCCTTTCGTTTAGCCTTTTCCGCCTCCAGCTTAACCCCAGCCTTCCTCAGCTTCTCGATGATTCTCTTATTCTGTCCCTGGCGGAAAAACGCCACTATGCTGTCAGCAATTTTAGGGCCGATGGAAGGGATTTCCTGAAGTTTTTCTGGCGTCGTCCGGGCTAAATCATCAAGGCTGGAGTAATGCTCAGCCAGCAGCTCGGCAGTCTCATCTCCGATATTGGGTATGCCCAGGGCGAAGATAACCCGTGGCAGAGGTCGGTTTTTGCTCTTTTCAATGGAGTTGAGTATGTTGGTGACGCTTTTGTCTGCCATCCTC
The DNA here is from genome assembly GCA_026389735.1 of Chloroflexota bacterium. The sequence continues at coordinate 2,202 of JAPLHH010000285.1, forward strand.
TCTAAGCTGAGAAGCTTATCTCGAGCCAGATAATAAAGGTCGCCGACATCTTTTATCAGTCCGGCATCGAACAGGGCCTGAGACATCTTCTCACCGACCCCTTCTATGTCCATAGCTCCACGGCTGACGAAGTGCTTGATTCTCTCTAGTGCCTGAGCCGGGCAGGCGGCATTGGTGCAGCGGTGCATCGCCTCGCCTTCAGGCTTTATCACCTCAGCGCCGCATACCGGACAGATAGGATGGTCGGGTGGTTTCACTTTCTTACTTATGCCCATCTTTTTTCTGTAGATTTCCCAAGCCTTTTCCTGTATAGAGAACTTTTTCTCTTTGCCGGTGCGGCGGCTGACGATTGGCTCTACTATTTCAGGTATCACCTCGCCTGCCCGCTGTATGACGACCCAATCACCGATGCGTATGTCCTTGCGGTGAATGTCCTCTTCATTGTGGAGTGCGGCATGCTTGATGGTGACACCGCCTACCTGCACTGGTTCCAGAATAGCGTAGGGATTAAGGCTGCCTGTTCGCCCCACGTTGATGCCGATTTCCAGAAGGCGGGTGGTGCCTTGAACGGCCGGGAATTTGTAAGCGATTGCCCATCTCGGCTCACGCCCCACATATCCCAGCTCAACCTGGAAAGGAATGGAGTTGATTTTGACCACCACGCCATCAGCCTCGTAAGGCAGCTCATCTTGATTCTCTACCCACTTTGCATAGTAGTTTTTCACCTCATCGATGGTGCGGCATAGGGCGATGTTGGGGTTTATTTTAAAGCCTAGAGACTTCAGGTATTGCATGATTTCCCAGTGAGTTTCCGGAATCACCTTGCCTTCAGCCCAGCCTAAGCCATAGACGAAAATATCCAGCGGACGCTGGGCTGTAATCCTCGAGTCGAGCTGCCTTACTGAGCCGGCGGCGGCATTCCTCGGGTTGGCAAAAAGCGGCAAGCCTTCCTTGGCTCGCTCCTCATTGAGCTTCTTGAAGCCAACTTTAGGCAAATAGACTTCACCCCTGACCTCAAACCTAGGTGGTGCCTCTTTGGGCACGGAAAGCGGTATGCTCTTTACAGTTCTGAGATTCTGAGTAATATTTTCACCGCGGTAGCCATCGCCCCGTGTAGCACCGACCTCAAGCAGGCCATTAACATAGGTCAGGGCTACCGCCAGGCCATCGATTTTAAGCTCGCAGACGAAGTCGGTCTTGCGGCTGCCCAGAAGGTTGGAAGCTCGCCGGTGCCAGGCGTCAAGCTCTTTGTCGGAGAAGGCGTTAGCCAGGCTTAACAGGGGCTGAGGGTGTTCGACAACGCCGAAGGCT